>DATEMM010000297.1:0-23358 GCA_035275605.1 Pyrinomonadaceae bacterium | reverse complement strand
ATCCACATCCACTCGTGCGTCAGCGGGACTTTCCCCGAAGCGCCCTGCGCGCGAACGCGTAAGGCGAAACCGAAGGGCACGAGGGCGACCAAGAGGAGGGCGACGACGAGGGGTCGTAGAATGCGGGCGCAATGATTCCTGGCGGACATCTCTGATTCTCTCCTGTGAAAGTGATGATTTTTAGGGCCGAGGGCCGTGACCGAGCAGAGTGCGCGCGAATTACGGAAAGACCGGGTTGTGCCGCTGCTTCTCCTCAGTGACCGGCGAAACTATAACCTGGCGGCGACCACGCCGAAAAGCGCTGTATTCAGTAGTTAGTCAAAATCGCTTCAGGCGCAAAACCCATCTGCTGTAGCCGCTCGCGCGTCTGCCCTATCATCTCGCGTGACCCGCAGATGAGCGCGACCGGGGATGACAAGTCCGGCAGGACATGATCCAGGAGCGACTGCACATAGCCGGTTGGGCCAGACCAGTCGTGGCCGTCCGGGCGCGAGATGACACGGCGCAGCTCCACGCCCCCAGCCTCCCACTCGTCAACTTCGTCGCCGTAGCAGAAATCTTCCGGAGTGCGCGCCCCGTAAAGGACGACGAGTTGGCCGAACTCCCTCCTGTGCTTGAGGACGTGGCGCAGAGCCGAGCGCAGCGGCGCGACGCCCGTGCCCATCGCGACGAAGACCAGGTCTCTGCCCTTCTGCGCCCCGAGCGCGAAGCCGTGCCCGACGACCTCCAGCAACTCGACCTCGTCCCCCTCCGACATCTCGTAGATGACGCCGCCCGCTCCGTAGCCTCGCTTCACCAAAAATTCGAACTCCGCGTCCTCGGGCGCGCTGGCGAAAGCAAAGTAGGCTTGGTCCTGGCCCACGCCGAGGACGGCCACCTGCCCAGGGATGAATTGCCCGCGCGTCGCGTCCGCCTCCACGCCTCCCGCTGGCAGCATGTCGAACGAGCGTATCTCGCGAGCCTGCCGGCGGACGCGTTTGATGACGAGTGTCTGCGGTTGGAATGACATGAAGGGAAATGAGCGCGGGCTTTAACAGTTATCTAAGGTTTCGGCCCTTACGCTTCCGCGTACAGGCGGTCGATTACGTCGCGGTACTTTTCGTCCACGACGCGGCGCTTGACCTTGAGCGTGGGCGTCAACTCGTCGTTCTCAATCGTCAGCTCGTCCTCCAGCAGCGCGATTCGCTTGACGCGCTCGTACTGTGCCAGGTTCGGCGTCCACTGTGCCACCTGCCGCTCGAAGAGGTTGATGATCCGCGGGTGACGGGAAAGCTCCGCGGGCGTGCGCGCGTCAATCCCCTTCAACTCGGCGTAGGCGCGTAGCTGTTCCCAGTCGGGCACGATCAGGGCGGAAGGGAACTTGCGGCCGTTGCCGATGAGCACGACCTGGTTGACGAAGCGCGAGCCTTTTATCATCTGCTCGATGGGCTGCGGCGCGATGTACTTGCCGCCGGAAGTCTTGAAAAGCTCTTTCTTGCGATCCGTGATGCGCAGGAACCCGTCGGTGTCCAGTGTCCCGATGTCGCCGGTCTTAAACCACCCGTCCGCGGTCATCACCTCGCGCGTCTCCGCGGGCTTGTTGTAGTAGCCGCGCATGACGTTCGGCCCGCGCACTTCAATCTCGCCGTCTTCGGCAATCCTCACTTCGACGTTTCGGATGGGTCTGCCGACCGTGCCGACGCGATTGTCCTCTATCATCCCGGCGGCGATGACCGGCGAGGTCTCCGTCAAACCGTAGCCCTGCACGACGGGCATGCCCGCGCCGATGTAGATTAATGCTATCTCGTCGGGCAGCGCCGCGCCGCCCGAAGCCATCACGCGGATGCGGCCGCCCAGGGCCGCGCGCCATTTAGAGAAGACCAGCCTCGAAGCTATTTTATGTTTGAGCGCCAGCAGCGCCGGGACCTTCTGCTTATTCGTGACGTGCTGCGTGTGTAGTTTTCCAACCGAGACGGCCCACATCAGGAGCGCCAGCTTGGAGCGCCCGGCTTCCGCCGCGCGCTCCTTAACGCGCGCGTAGATCTTCTCCAGCAGGCGCGGCACGCAGAGTACGACCGTGGGCCGCACCTCGCGCAAATTGTCGCCGATCTTCTCTAAGGATTCGGCGTAATAAACGCTCATCCCGTGGTGGAGGTACATGTACATCCCCGTCCGCTCGTAAACGTGCGAGAGCGGCAAGACGGAGAGCACCACGTCCTGGCCGCCGAAACTGAGGTGGTCGGAGCAGTCAATCACGTTCGAGGTCAGGTTGGCGTGCGTCAGCATCACTCCTTTAGGCTCGCCCGTTGTGCCAGAGGTGTAGATGATCGTCGCCAGATCGTCCGACTCGACCGCGCCCGCCAACTCTTCTGAGAGGCGCGGGCTCTCGGCCTTGAGCTTTCGCCCGCGTTCTTCCAGCTCGGAGAACGACATGGCGTCCTGATTTGCCGCCCCGTCCTCGAAAATGATCACGCGCTCAAGCTGCGGACAATCATTTAGCGCATCTTTGAGTTGCTCAAATTTGGCCCGGTTCTGAACGAAGAGGACGCGCGCGCCGGAGTCTTGGAGAATGTAGGCCACCTGCGGGGGCGTCAGCGTCGGGTAAATGGGAACGTCAATCACGCCCGCGAAGAGGCAGCCCGCATCGGTCAGAGTCCATTCTGGACAGTTCTCCGAGAGCAGAGCGACGCGATCACCGTGGACTACGCCCAAAGAATAAAGGCCGAGCGTGACGGAGCGTGCGCGCGCCAGCATCTCTTCCGACGAGATGCTGTGCCAGTCGCCGTCCCGCTTGTAGTTGAGCGCGTCGGGCTTGGCATTGAGGCGAACGGTGCGCTCGAACATCTGGACGAGCGTCCGTGGCTCGTCAGCGTTGAGCGGCACGCGCTCGCGCGCGGGCGTCTTCAACACTTTCTCGGTCGTCTCCGTCGTCATTTGCCTCCCGCACTCACGCCGTTGAGAAAAATATCCAGGACCTGGTCGGCCATCGGCTGCAAGCGGTAGCGGCGCTTGGAGAGGATCCAGTTGGTCGCCATCTCGTCCAGAGCGCCAAAGAGAATCTTGGCGACGACCTTGGCGTTCAGCTCGCGGCGGAAGACGCCGGCGCGCTGGCCCTCCTCGAAGACGGAGCGAATCAGCCCCAGGTACTCGGCAAAGCCCGCGGCTGAAAACTCCTCCATGAACTTCGTGGAGCTGCGCAGCTCGACCTGGAAGACAACCGCCAGGTCGCGGTCGGCTCCCAGGCGCTCAAGGTGCAGGTGCGCGATGCGGCGCAGCTTTTCGCGCGGGTCCGGGAGTTCGGCGATCTGCTCGCGGCCGACGCGGATTGCGTCCTCCATCCCGCGGTCGAAGATGGAGTGCAGAATCTCTTCCTTGCTCTTGAAGTAAAGGTAGACTGTGCCATCGGCGACGCCCGCGGCGCGCGCAATGTCCGCGACTTTCGAGTTGAAGTAGCCGTTGCGCGCGAAGGTGCGCGTCGCGGCGCGCAGGATGGCCTCGCGCTTGTCTGCGACGGGCGGACGAATTGAGGGCAGAGAACGGACTGGACGCATCAGGTGACGATTAAATTTTTGATTTCCGCGAGGGGCGATAATGAATGAACAGCCACTCAGCGCATGCCTTAGCCTAACCTACAGGAGGCGATTTCGTAAATCGGAAATGGTCAATGGCGTGGAGACGGACAAGGTTTTCCATTCGCCATTGCCTATTTACGATTCACTACTTTTACTTCTTCCTTCTCCTCGTCTTCGAACGCCTCTTCGGGGCCGGAATCGTCTGCGGACTTGAGCTGGAGCGCGCCGCCGCGCAAGTTCAGGTCCTGCTGCGGGAATGGAATCTCTATCTTCGCTTCCTTGAACAACTGGTGGATGCGGTAGTTGATGTCGCTCTTGATCCTAGGGTGGCGGCGCGGCCTGTTCGTCCAGACGAGCAGGCGAAAGTTGAGCGAGTAGTCGCCGAAGCTGAGAAACTGGACGCTTGGTTTGGGCTCTTCCAGCACGTGCTCCACGCCTTCGGCCGCGCCGAGGAGCGTCTCAGTCACCAGCTTGACGTCCGAATCATAGGCGACGCCGATGGGGATGGAGATGCGCGAGCGCCGCTCGCCGAAAGACCAGTTGATTAAATTCTCGTTGACGAGTTTCGAGTTGGGCACGACCGCCGCGATGTGATCGTTGGTCATCACTATCGTCGTCCGCAGGTTGATGCTCTGGACACGCCCTTCGGTCAGTTTGCTGTCGGGGCCGGTGATGGTAATGAAGTCGCCGACGCGCACGGGCCGCTCGAAGAGCAGGATGAAGCCGGAGGCTATGTCGCCCGCGATGAATTGCAGGCCGAAGCCGATGCCGACCGAAAGCGCCGTGAAGACGACCGCGAGCGTCGTCAGGTCCAGACTAAAGGCCGTCTTGAGCGCGAAGAGAACGCCGAGAGTGATGACCAGGTAGTGAATCAACCGCAGGACAGTGTACTGGATTCCTGGGTCCAGGTTGGCGCGGGCCGCCATCCTCCGCTCCATGAAGGCGCGGACCGAGCGCGAGATAATCACCGCCACGATGAAGACAAAGACGCCGATAACGACGCTCGCCAGCGAAATCTCGAAATTGCCTACCGTGAACTTGTGATTGATGTAGCGCCAGATGCGCTGCAACACGTTCTCGCCGCCCTGCCAGAGCAGAAAGAGATTTAGAAACGGCGTCTGACTGAGTATTCCCATCATAACTGATGCGAACCCTGCTTAAACTCTAAAGCCCAATGTCCGAAGCCTGACTCGGGACACTGGACTTGGAGGTAAAACTTCAAACTGGCGGAGGGTGAGGGACTCGAACCCCCAAGCCCTTTCGGGCGCTGGTTTTCAAGACCAGTGCAATAGCCGTTCTGCCAACCCTCCGTTAATATTTAACTTTACAACTACGATTCCTGATTCCGCTCCGAAGCGGTCATCCTACATTTCGACCAGCCCTCCAGGTAACTCCGTGCCCCTTAACGCCGAGAACTTCTTGGATATAGTGGAGGGCGTTGCAAACACGACAGAGCACGTTGTAATCGCTTAGCTCGACTCTGCCCTTAACAATATCTCGGTAGAGTTGGCGGTTCTGTCTGATTTTGGCTGCTGCCCGCCCACCGCCATTGACGTGGTTGGTTTCCAGAAGGTTAAGTTCATCGCACCCGCAGTTAGCGCACCGCTTTCCTCCTAATTGTTCTATTGCGCTCTCCCTGATTCGCTGATGCTGTTCACGCCACTTGCGCCTTTCTACTTCTGGATCATAGTCGCTGCTTTGTTTACGACGCTCACGATAGACGAGCATGTAATCACGCATGTATTCGCGGTGCTTACGGCTGCCTTTTTCGCTTGCTCGATAACGCTTCTGGTTCTCTGCCACTTTAGGCGTATAACTCATAGCGAACCATTACCAATTATGCCATCACTTCACGGAAATCTTTTCGGTTAATATACAGCACGCGCGCGGCCAGGCTCAACTTACTAGCAGTGAATTCTTAAAGATTTAGACGCGCCTCTCCTCCGGGATGAGTGATTTATGTATGTGTATGGCGGCCATCGCGCCTTCCGATGCGGCGACGACTGCCAGTTGCGAATGTGGCGTGATGTCGCCCGCGGCGTAGACGCCCCGAACGCTCGTCTGCTGCTCGTCGTCAACGAAGATGAGCCCGCACTCTTCGTCCAGCTTGCAGCCGAGCCTCTCGTGCAGATCGCCGGACATCTCAGTGCCCAGGTTGAAAAAGAGCGCGTCGCATGGAAGAGAGTCCCCGCCCTCGAAGCACACGCGCTCGATGCACTTTGTCTCGGCATCTCCTTCGAGACTGGAGACGCGCTCATTTCGTAGAGGGATGTTGAAGTGTGCGAGCTTGCTGCGGTGCTCGTCTGTGATGTCTCTCTCATCACCGTTGGTCAAAAGCGTCAACTTATCAGTCCACGTCAGCAAATTGAGCGTGAATCCGACGGCCTCGCGCCCGCGGCTGAGTACCGCCACGCGCTTGTCGGAGACCTCGTAGCCGTCGCAATCCGGGCAGTGGTGCACACTCACGCCATAGAAATCCGGGAATCCAGGGCAGTCCGGCGTCAAATCACGCAGGCCCGTGGCGAGCAGGATTCGTCGTGCTTCAAAAGACTGCTGACTCTTACCTTCCGCCTTCTCCTCGTCGCCGGTGCTCACGCAAAAATGCTCGTCCGCAAGCTTCTCCACTTTCGTCACGCAGCCTTCGACGATCAAACCGCCGTGCTTCGTCACCTCGTCGCGCCCGCGCGCCAGGAGCTCCTCCGGCATGATGCCGTGATGGCCCAGGAAGCCGTGAACCCCGTGCGAGTAAAGATTGCGCGGGCTATTGTGATGAAAGGTGAGCACTCGCCTGCGGTAACGCGCCAGAAAGAGCGCCGCCGACAACCCCGCCGGCCCCGCGCCGACCACAATGCAATCGTACATTTGTTTGCCCATCGGGTAGGCCCCCTTGTTCACGTGGTCAGCCTTCTGTAAATCCCAGGCATTCGTTCGGGCAGGCTGAGGATGTCGTCAATGATGGTGTAGCCGATTTCGCCGTAGAGGTCGCGCAGCTCCGTCTCGGACTCGCGGTCAATCGTGATGCAGAAGGGCGTGATGCCCTGCACCTTCGCCTGCCGCAGGGCCTCGCGCGTGTCTTCGCGCGCGTAGCGGGCGTCGCCGTAATCGTGGTCGTAAGGGCGGCCGTCGGACAGCACTATCAGCAGGCGCGTGCGCGCCTCCTGGTGGGAGAGCCGCGCGGCGGCGTGACGGATGGCCGCGCCCAGCCGCGTGTTGTTCTGGTAGGTGATGCCGCCGATCTTGCGCTCGACCTCCTCGGAGTAGTGCTCGTTGAAATCTTTGACGACGTAGAACTTGACGTTGCGCCGGCCCTCCGACGTGAAGCCGTTAATCGAGTAGACGTCGCCGACAGCCTCCAGGGCCTCGCTCATCAGGACCAGGCCCTCCTTTTCGATCTCGATGATGCGACGGCCAGGGTGCGTGTAGGGTTGCAAGGGGTGGCGGCCGATGGTGCGCGCCGTCGAGGAAGACTGGTCGAGCAGGAAAGAGACCGCGACGTCACGCTGCCGCCGCAGGCGTTTCATGTAGAGGCGCTCGGATTGATGTCCGTCCGCGCGACGGTCTATGACGTAATCGATCACTGCGTTGAGGTCATAGTCCTCGCCGTCCAATTCGCCTCGGACTCGCGTCAAATTCTCCGGCCTCATCATCTGAAACTGGTGGCGTATGGAAGAGATGACGCCCTTGTGCCGCTCGCGCGTCTGCTCGACGAAGGCGCGGTCGCCGCGCCTCACTCTCTTTTCGATGACGCGGCACCAGCCCGTGCGGTGGTCTGTCAAATCCCTATCCCACTCGTCGTAGTTGAAAGCCTCCTCGCCCTCCTCCAGGCCCTGCTCTGGAATCTCCGCGCGCGTCCAGGCCTCCGCCCCGTCCAGGTCGTCCGGCTCTCCCTGCGGCTCCATACTGTTCCAGGCGTTGAAGAGTTCGCGCGCGTCCCGCTGCCTGGACTTTCTTTCAGTAGGCTCGACGGCCTCGCGCTTCTCGAAAGCTGAGTCGGTCTCGTCCGTCTCAGCCTCTTCCTCCGTCTCTTCGGCCTGCTGCTGGCTCTGGTCCGGCGCGATGGACTGGAAGAGCGAGTAGACCCGGCCCGTAGCCATCAACGTGTCCGCCACGGTCGCCCCCGCGCCCGTCAGGTAGTCCGCGACGATTGATTCGAGTTCCGAGACGATCTGGCCGTAATACTGCCTGGCGTCGTCGAGCGCGCCGCCGCAGAGCGTAATCTGAAAAAGCAGCTCGAAGGGGACGAGCGTGACCGGCAGGTTGATGATGCGCGGGCGATTTCGCCGTAGATGGTCTTTGGTCAAATCCAGGTCGCGACTGAGCCCGCGGTAGGCGCGGCGAAGCCTCCGGTCGATCCGCCCGTTCTCAAGTGTGCCAAAAATTTTGTGTGCCAGTCCCCTCTGGGGAAAGAGCGCGAGCACGGCGCGATAGTCCGAATTGGGCGGCAGGTGCCGGCGTGACTTTGCCGCCAGCCTCGCTTCCTCTTCCGGCGAGAGGGCGCGTTCGCCCTTCTCCATCTCGTTGATATAGCCGTCAAGGGCGAAGGCGTCGCGCGCGTCCGCGTTCTCTTCCGCATAGAGTTCGGCCAGCGAGGCGTAAGCCGCCTTGAGGTCCGCAGAGTCTATTTCGTGCGTGCCGAACTCGATCTGCCCGGCGGCGTGCGCGGCCAGGACCTTGTAGAGACGAAAATCAAACTGCTCGTTATTGAACTCCGCGACGTGCGAGGGGAGATGAATCGTCCGCCCGTCGTTGATGCGCGCCTCGTGCGGGACGGCCGCGAGCGGCGCTATCTCCACCGTGCGCCCCGTCAGCGCTTCGATGTAAAGGCCCAGGAGATGCTGTATCTTCTCCAGCGCCACGCCCTCGCCGCCAGTGTGCAGCGCCTCGTTGCTCTTGCGCGTTTCGAGCGCGTAATAGCTCCTGCGTGCGCGCTGGTCGCCCTTGTCCGTGGCGAGCCCCTCACGCGCCCACTGCTCGAACTGTTCGATGGAGACGGAGCTGAGCGCCCGCGGACTGGAACGGAAACAGGCGAGCGCGGACTCACCGTCTAGGCGCGCGATCTCGCGCGTGATGTTGATAACGCGCAGGCTGAGTTCCACCGCGCGCTCCCTCTCCGTCTCGCTCGCGATGGCCTGGAAAAAGGAGGGGCCGGAGCGAACGAAGGCGATCAGGTTGGCGTTGCCGTGTTCGGCCACGGTCCACAACAGGTCAATCCAGGCGTCGAAGGCTTCGGGCAGAACGCGCAGGACTTCGCCACCGGCGACCAGCACGTGCAGGGCGGCCCCGCCGCCGCGCTCCAGAAAGTCGCTCGCGCGGCGCATAAGCTTGAGCGAGTTCTCGATGGCCTGACGCGAGAGGGCCGCGGGCAGGGCCATCCAGGCGTCGGCCGCGATGCCTCCGGCTCGTGCGGCGAAAGCCGAGGCAAGGAGCGCTGCGGCGCGGAACGCGCGCTGGCCATCCTCTCCGAAATCACGCATGCGCCTCAACAGCCTGGGCGTCGATTTCAGAAAATCCGCGCTGTGCTTGGCCGAGCGCTTGGAAATCTCCGCCGCGACTTCGAGGATGAGACGCAGAAGCGCCGGGTCCGTGATATAGCCTGAGAGGAGCGGCGCGGTCTTGAAGGTTTCGAGCGCGACGGAACTAGAAAGGGTCATCTGGCGTGAGCAGAGCTGAAAGATGAGAGGCCGCGCCTCTTGCGGGACGCTCCTTAAATCTTCCACGCCCGCGTTGAAGAAGCTGACGGCGGTTTCCACGTCGCCCATCGCGAGGCGTCTTCCCATCTCGCCCCACGCGCGCAGCTCCGCAGCTTCGAGCACGCGCGCGGCGGCGGGCGCGGCTCGCAGAAACTCTATGCTGGCCCGCAGGGAAACGCCCGCCACCGAAGCGCTCGTTTCGAGCGCGGCGCGCGCAGCGTCCACGGGCAAGCCGCCCAGCTCGCGTGCCAATCCGGCAATCGTTCGCCTCTCCGTGACGCTCTTGACCGAGCGCAGGCGCTCACGAAAGTCACCTTCGAACGGAGAATCTGCCTCTTCCGCCTCCGAGAGTTCGGCGTCAAACTGGCTGTCGTCGTCTTCTTTCACTGCGATTGAAGCTTAGAGAATTTAGGTTGAAAGGGCAATCAGCCATTGGGCCATGAAATAGGTGCTCAGGATGATGAGCTGTGCGCTGCGCAAGCGGCCTTTGAATTTGTCAATCGCAAGCACGGAGTCGGACGCAATGAAGAGCAGCGCGCCGATGAAGGAGAGCAGGCTGCCCTCCTGGTCGGTCAGAAGCCGCCTGCTCGCCGCGGTCCAGCCCATGAGCAGGATGACCAGCATGTAGGCCATCACCGGCAAACGCAGCTTACCCAGGTGAGGCCAGAGCACGCGCAGCATCTGGCTGCCGTAGATGAGGAAAGGAACGGCGCTTAAGATGGAAAGCTCTGGCCCGCTCTCGTAGGTCAAAGCAGCGATATAGAAGAGGTGAGCGACGAAGAAGCTGAGCAGCCCTTCCATGAAGCGATCAGTGGGCAGCATCAGGAAGATGTCGCCCGCGAGCGAAAACAGGAGCCCGGCGATAATCGCGTATTTGTAAAAAGAGGAGACAGCGTATTTGGGTTGCAGCGCGATGAGAATGATGAAGACGATGGTCAGAGGCTTGAAAAGATAATGAGTCAGGCGGCGGCGCTGGTACGCGGCGAGGATGGTGAGAGTCGCCGAGACGAAAGTCAGCACTGAGAGAATGGCTATAAGCATCCTACGCCCTCATGCGGATAGCCTCGCGAAGCCGAACGCGAGCAGAACTACGACCACGTGCATCAGCACGCCGACGATCACCCCTGCGCGAAACGTCCGGCGGTTCACGCTCCCGCGCGCGCGAAGCAAAGTGATTGTGCCAAGCGGAATAAAAAGCAGCAGGCCGGAGATGACGCCGGGCGAGTACGACCACGTCGCAACGCTTGCGAGCGCGTGCGCCAGCCCGTTGACAAGGATGACTGTGCCAAAGCTCACCAGCAGCCAGCGGTAAGATTTAGTCCTGAGCGACAGGGCGACGCCCAACGCCATCATAATCAGCGCCCCGCCGTTCCAGCTTAAAAAATTGCTGCTTGAGCTTTCCACGTCCCAGAACCTGGCTATCCAGGCGGGGAAACCGCCCCAGTATTCTTCGGCGATGTGGACTAGGTAACTGAGCGGAAAAAGCCAGGCCCAGTTTCCGGTAAAGGTGTCAGTGCTTGTCGGGCCGGCTTCGGCTGCCATACGCTTTCAGCGCGTTCCGATCTTCAGATGACCGTCGTGACGATTTCGCGGATGCTGCGCTGCAACTCGCGATCGTCCGTGATGGGCGAGCAGAGCGCGACCTCGGCGGCGGCTATGGCCGGGATGCCGCGCGCCATCATCTGCGCGGCGTATATCAGGAGACGCGTCGAGACGCCTTCTTCCAACCCGTGCCCGCGCAAATTTCTGACCTTCTGCCCGATGAGCACCAGGTCGCGCGCCGTCTGCTCGTCAACGCCGCCCTCGCGCGCGACGATTTCCGCTTCCATCTCCGGCGGCGGATAGTCGAACTCCAGGCTGATGAAGCGCTGGCGCGTAGACTGCTTCAAGTCCTTAAGGATTGATTGGTAGCCAGGGTTGTAGGAGACGACGAGCATGAAATCGGACGGCGCGTCCAGGACCGTCCCGCGTTTTTCGATGGGGAGCCGCCGGCGGTCATCCGTCAACGGGTGAATGATGACGATGGTGTCCTTACGCGCTTCGACGACTTCGTCCAGGTAGCAGATCGCCCCGTTGCGCACGGCGCGCGTCAAAGGCCCGTCGTGCCAGACGGTCTCCTCGCCTTCGAGCAGGAAGCGCCCGACCAGGTCCGTTGATGACAGATCTTCGTGGCAGGCGACGGTTATCAGCGGGCGCTCCAACCGCCACGCCATGTGCTCGACAAAACGAGTTTTGCCGGAGCCGGTCGGCCCCTTGAGCATGACGGGCAAACGGGCCGCGTAAGCCGCCTCGAACAACTCTACCTCGCGCGCGACGGCCAGGTAGTAAGGCTCGTCCGCGACCCTGTATTCTTCAATGGCTCTTTCCATAATCAAGAGTCCGGAGTCTCTGAGAGGCTGACGTTTCCCTTCGTTTAAGGTATCCTTTTCGTTTGATATAAGTCAGCTTTTCTGAACAGTGGAGCATCTTAACACCCGCCGCAAACGAGCGGCAAACCTGTGTTATTTGCGATTTTAGATTTTTGATTTGCGATTGGAAGCGGACTAAAGAATTATTTAATTAGAGCTTTTGTCCTTGTCCAATTAAAAATCAAAAATCCAAAATCTAAAATTCCGAGGGTCATGAAGATCGCGGTAGCAATGAGCGGCGGCGTGGACTCTTCCGCGGCGGCGGCAATTTTAAAGGCCGAGGGGCACGAGCTCGTCGGCTTCACGATGCAGTTGTGGAATCAGCGGCGCGGGATCAGTGTGGACGAAAACGGGGAGCCTTTGCCTTCGCGCTGCTGCTCGCTCGACGACGTGTACGACGCGCGACGCGTGGCCGAAGAGTTGGGATTCCCTTTCTACGTCCTCAACCTGGAGCGCGAGTTCGAGCGCGACGTGGTGCAGCCGTTCGTCACGAGTTACCTCAGCGGCGAGACGCCTATCCCCTGCGTGGCCTGCAACAGCCGCTTGAAGTTCGCCTCGCTCGACCGCCTGGCCCTCGGCCTCGGCTGCGAAAAGGTCGCGACCGGGCACTATGCGCGCGTCCTGTTTGACGAAGAGGCGAATCGCTATCGCCTCTTTCGCGGGCTCAACCAACAGAAAGACCAGTCCTATTTTCTCTGGGAGTTGACGCAAGAACAGTTGTCGCGCTCCATGTTCCCCCTGGGAGAGATGTCCAAGCCGGAGGTGCGCGACGTGGCGCGCTCACGAAAGCTGGCGGTCGCAGAGAAAGCGGAGTCGCAGGAGATATGTTTTGTGCCAGACGGCAACTATGCCGGATTTATAGACCGCTACCTCGAAGCCGAGAATGAAACGGAGCGCGCGCCGGGCGAGGGCGAGATTCTGGACACGCGCGGGCGCGTCCTGAGCACGCACGGCGGCATTCATCGCTACACCGTGGGTCAGCGGCGCGGCCTCGGTATCGCGAGCCAGCGCCCGCTCTACGTCGTCTCGATTGACGCGGCGAAGAATCAAGTAGTGGTCGGCCACGAAGAGGAGTTGCTGCGCGACGAGTTCACCGCCGCGGGCGTCAACTGGGTAGCCTTTGACGCGACAAAAGCGCCCGTGCGTGCGGAGGTCCGCGTCCGCTATCGTCACACGGCTGCACCCGCGACCATCACTCCCCAGGAGAACAATCGCGCCCACGTCGTCTTCGACGAGCCGCAGCGCGCCATCACGCCCGGCCAGGCCACTGTCTTTTACCGCGGCGACGAAGTCGTCGGGGGCGGGTGGATAGTGAAGTAAAGGCAGAAGTCAGAATCCAGGAGCCGGGAGCCAGAATAAAAGAAAGAGGGTTTCGGCCTTTCCTTCTGGATTCTGAATTCTGGCTCCTGACTCCTGCCCTTCTAAACCTTTTCCCGGCGGCTTACGTAATGACAGCAGGGGACGTGTCCCTAAAATAAGGTTTTTCGGATAATAACTATGGCAATGTCTTGCGGGCGTAAAATCGCCATCATCCTAGGCAGTCTCTTCCTCCTTTTCGTTCTAGTCGTCGTCATCGGAATCGCTCTTATCTTTTCGGCCCTGCGCGGGCATGAACCAGTCGTCCGTGACAACAGTGTGCTCATCCTGAAAATTGACGGTGAGTTGCCGGACTATGTGCCGGACACGCTGGCCAACCGTCTCTTCGGCAACGACGACCCCTCGCTGACCACCGTGGTCGAGCAGCTCAGGAAAGCGAAAGTTGACAAGCGCATCGGCGGGGTTCTGCTCGAAATCAACATGCTGGGCGCTGGGTGGGGGAAGGCCGAAGAGTTGCGCGGCGCTATCGCCGACTTTCGAGCCTCCGGCAAACCTATCTACGCCTTCATAGAGGTTGGCCTCAACAAGGAGTACTACATCGCGACCGCGTGCGAGCGGGTCTACGTTTCCCCGGCGGGCGACCTCTACATCAACGGCTTCGCCGCGGACGTGATGTTCTTCCGCGGCTCTCTGGATAAGCTCGGCGTCTACCCGGATGTGGCCAAGATAGGCAAGTACAAGAACGCGCCCGACCAGTTCACGCGCAAGGAGATGACGCCCGAGCACCGCGAAGTCATCAACTCCATTGTGGACGACCTCTTCAACCGCTTCATCAACACCGTGGCCGAGACGCGCAGGAAGTCCCCAGACGAGGTGCGCGCGCTGATTGACAACGCGCCGCTCGGCGCGCAGGACGCTGTGAGGGCCGGGCTGGCCGACGGCGCGAATTACCGCGACGAGGTCGAGAACGAGTTGAAAAAGCGCCTGGGTTATAAGGATGCGGACGAGCTTAGAATCACGAAGGCGGAAGTCTACAGACAGGTCTCGCCCGATTCGGTCGGCTTAAATCGCGGCGAGCGAATCGCAGTCATCTACGCCTCGGGCGACATCTGGCCCGGCAAGTCTGAAAACAGCGCGACGGGCGGCCAGTCTGTCGGCTCCGACACGATGGTCAAGGCCATAGGCGATGCCGCGCGCGACAAGACCATCAAGGCCATCGTCATCCGCGTTGATAGCCCAGGCGGCGTTCACTACGCTTCGGACGCCATCTGGCACGCCGTCGAGGTGGCCAAACAGAAGAAGCCCGTGGTCGTTTCGATGGGCGACCTGGGCGCGTCGGGCGGCTACTACATCGCCTGCAACGCCAACAAGATTATCGCGGAGCCTTCGACTTTAACGGGCTCTATCGGAATCTTCGCGGGCAAGCCCGTGGTCAAGGGCCTCTACGACTGGCTCGGGATTACTAACGAGTACGTGCTGCGCGGCAAGAACGCGGGGATGTTTCGCGAGGCTGAGAAGTTCTCGCCGGAGGAGCGGGCCAAGTTGGAGGCCACCCTCAAGACCAAGTATTACGACGAGTTCGTCCCGAAGGTGGCGAAGGGACGCGGGCGCGACCCAGAGTACATAGATTCCATCGGGCAGGGACGAGTCTGGACGGGCGCTCAGGCCAGAGAGAAAGGTTTGATTGACGACTTCGGAGGCTTGGACAAAGCCGTCGAAGTCGCGCGCGAGCTGGCGGGCATTCCCGCGGACAAGGGCGTTAAGCGCGTTATCCTTCCTTACCCGCGCAGCTTCTTCGACGGCCTGTTCGGCGGCGGCGGCGACGAAGAGAAAGCTAGTATTGACCTACGCGTGCAGCAACAAAGCGCAGCCTTCGCAGCCCTGCCAGGGGACGTGCGCCGCACGCTCCAGTACGCGGCCATGATGGACCGCATGAAGCGCGGCGAAATCATGGCGCTCATGCCCTTCGACCTGAGAATCAAGTAAAGGCAGAATTCAGGAGCCAGGAGTCAGAATTCAGAAGGAAAGGCCGCAAACCTTCTTTCTTTAACCCTTCTTTCTTTTATTCTGACTCCTGGCTCCTGGCTTCTGACTCCTGCCTTATCATTTCCCTTCCGTTCATGTACGGCCGCAGGGCTTCGGGGATGCGTATGGAGCCGTCCGCCTGTTGGTAATTTTCCAGGATAGCGATCCAGGTGCGACCGACCGCCAGGCCCGAGCCGTTCAGCGTGTGAACGTATTCGGGTTTCGCCCCGCCCGTCCGACGAAAACGAATCTGCGCGCGGCGCGCCTGGAACGTCTCGTAGTTCGAGCACGAAGAGATTTCGCGGAAGGTCTTTTGCGAAGGCAGCCAGACCTCTATGTCGTAGGTCTTGGCCTGGCCAAATCCCAGGTCGCCTGTCGAGAGCGCCACCACACGGTAGTGCAGGCCGAGTTTTTGCAAGACCGCTTCGGCGTTATTCGTCAGCGACTCCAACTCCTCGTAAGAATTCTCAGGCAGTGCGTACTTGACCAATTCCACCTTCTCGAACTGGTGCTGGCGAATCAGCCCGCGCACGTCGCGCCCGTAGCTGCCGGCCTCGGAGCGAAAGCACGGCGTGTAGGCAGCCCACTTCATAGGGAGCTCGGCGCCGTCCAGCATCTCGTCGCGGTAGTAGTTCGTGACGGGTACCTCTGCGGTCGGGATCAGGTAAAAGCCGCGCTCGTCCGTCAGCTTGAATAATTCCTCCTCGAATTTCGGAAGCTGGCCTGTGCCGAACAGTGAATCCCTGTTGACGATGAAGGGCGGCAGCGTCTCCGCGTACCCGTGCTCGCGCGTGTGCAGGTCGAGCATGAAATTGACGAGGGCGCGGCTCAGGCGAGCGCCCGCGCCGTTCAGGATGCTGAACCGCGCGCCCGCTATTTTGCTTGCGCGTTCGAAATCCAGAATCCCCAGGGCTGTGCCAAGATCAACGTGGTCTTTGGGCTCGAAATCGAACTCGGGCGCAGCGCCCCAGCGGCGCTCTTCACGATTGGCTGATTCGTCCGCGCCGACAGGCACGCTCTCGTGTGGGATGTTGGGAAGGGTCGAAAGCAGCCCGCGCATGCGCGTTTCCGCTTCGTCCCGCACGCGGTCAAGCTCTGCTATGCGCTCTTTCAATTCGCCGACCTCGCGACGGCGCGAATCAGCTTCGTCGCGCTTCCCCTCTTTCATGAGCGTCCCGATTTCGCGGCTCGCGGCGTTGCGCTCGGCGTTGAGCTGGTCGGACTCGGCGATCACGCGGCGGCGCTCCACGTCCGCCATGGCGAAGTCGTCGAGCGCCGCGGTCGGGAACTGCCGCGCTTCCAGGGCGGCCCGAACCTTATCCAAGTTGTCGCGAACGAAGTTGAGATCAAGCATTTGCCGCAGCCCTCTGTCTTATGGTATGAGAGTCACCTTTGCACAGGCCTTAAACGAAAAGCGTCACGCTATCCGACGGTACGCGCGCGTGTCAAGCACGATGGAGTGCGTGCTCCCGTCGCACTTTCATCTGAAGCACTGGCGATACGGAGTGGGTGATTTCCGGCAAGGGGAGTTTTGACGTTATGCCACAGAGAATTCGCAAAGCGGTTTTTCCAGCCGCAGGTTTAGGGACGCGCTTTCTACCGGCCACCAAGGCGTCGCCGAAAGAGATGCTGCCTCTCGTTGACAAGCCGTTGATTCAGTATGTGGTCGAGGAGGCCGTCGCCTCCGGGATTGAATCTGTCATCATCGTCACGGGACGCGGCAAGAGCGCCATCGAAGACCACTTCGACATCTCTTTCGAGCTCGAACAACTGCTGCGCGAACGGGGCAAAGAGAAGGAGCTGAAAAGTACGCGGGCCATCTCAGAGATGGCGCGCATCAGCTACGTTCGACAGCGCGAGGCGCTCGGGCTCGGTCACGCCATCTTGCAGGCGCGCGACCTGGTCGGCGACGAGCCGTTCGCCGTGATGCTCAGCGACGACATCGTTGATGCGGAGCGCCCCGCCCTCAGACAGATGCTCGACGTTTACGAAAAGTATGACGCTCCGGTCCTAGGCACGATGCAGGTAGAGGGCGAGGCCATCTCTCGTTTCGGTGTGATCGACGCCGAAGAGGTGAGCGAGGGCGTTTACAAAATCAAAGACATGGTCGAGAAGCCTCCGGCCGAAGAAGCGCCGTCTGACCTTGCCATCATCGGGCGCTACATCCTGACGCCGGATATTTTCGACGAGATAGAGAAGACGCGCCCAGGCGCGGGCGGCGAGATACAGATTACGGACGCGATGCGCGCGTTGTTAAAGAGACGCCCCTTCTACGCAGTGCGTTTTCAGGGGACGCGCCACGACGCGGGCGACAAGCTCGGTTTTCTTATTGCCACGGTCGAGTTTGCTCTAAAACGCCCGGACCTTGCGCCGGAGTTTGTAGAGTATTTGCGCTCGCTAAAACTGTAAAAGCGACAGTGACAGAAAAGCTCGTAATAAATCCTCTTTTTAGCTTTCGAGTCCAGACCAGATTGGAGGAGAAATAATATTGGATAACTCAGATAAGCCCTTTTCCGGGCGGACGGCAATCGTGACCGGGGCGACGCGAGGGATCGGGCGCGCGATAGCTTTGGAACTGGCACGGCGCGGCGCTGACGTGGCCTTCAACTACGCGAAGAGTGCCGAGGCGGCCGAGAGTTTGAAAGCCGAGCTGGAAGGGATGGGAGTCCGCGTGCTGGCGACTGCGTGTGACGTGGCACAGACGAACGCCGCGGCCGAAATGGTCAAGCAGGTCAAAGACGTTTTCGGCCGCATAGACTTTCTCGTCAACAACGCGGGAATCACGCGCGACAATTTGATCTTGCGGATGAAGGAAGAGGATTGGGATGCAGTCGTTGACACGAATCTCAAGGGCGCTTGGAATTTCGCGCGCGCAGCTTTGCGCGTCATGCTCAGGCAGGAAGATGGCGGCTCGGTCTTGAACATCTCTTCGATCAGCGGCCTTGCCGGGATGGCCGGGCAATCGAACTATTCCGCGTCAAAGGCGGGCATGATCGGTCTAACGAAAGCCCTTGCCAGGGAAGTCGCCAGCCGCAAAGTAACCGTCAACGCACTCGCCCTCGGTCTGGTCTCGACCGAGATGGCCAGCGCGCTTGACGAAGCCTATCAGGCGAAGCTTCTGGAGCAGATTCCACTCGGGCGCTTTGCGGAACCCGGAGAAGTGGCCAGAATCGTTTGCTTCCTGCTTTCAAAGGACGCGCGCTACATCACAGGGCAGGTGATTCAGGTCGATGGCGGATTGGCGATGTGAAAGCTGTTCGTAGGAGGCGCGACTATTTACGGCTAAAAGAGAGGAGCCCCGTCAATCTTTCGACTGACGGGGCACAAACTTTTAGGGCAGGCTCGGAGATTCAGGGTGGCGTTGGCAATGAACTGAGAATCGTCACATACGTTCGATCCCGTAAGTTATGGCGGTGCGTTAGTACGGGCGAGATAATTCCTCACGGCTTTAATTAAGCAGCGCATCCTTTGTCGAAACCCAACGCACCCTATTATGGGGCTTCGGTCGAAAACGCTTTCGGCCATGATTGTCAACCAACATACCGAAGCATGCCAACCTGGTCGTCCTGCCTCAGTGTGTGTAAAATTATACCGAAGTTTTGTGAGGTGTCAAGAACAATTTTCACCGAAACACAATATTTTTGTGACAAAGCAGGCCGGGGCTGGAGAATTATCGTGGGTTAAATCTAAAGTTAATTATTAAGCCTGCGGCGTTAAGGTGGGAAAATACTGTAGCTTCAGGGATTACCCGCCAAATGCTGATGAGCGACGGAGGGCGCATAAAGATTTTCATTTTTCTCCGGACGGGTGTTCCAGCGCTTATGAATCCACAGCCACTGCTCGGGAAATCGTCTGACATAGCTTTCGACGACCGACGTGAAGAGGGACGTCAGTTGCTCAACGTCTTTTTTCTGATCGCCCGAAGGCTCGACGGTTAACGGCGGATCAATATAGAGGGTAAAACGCTGGCGCTCTTCGTCCCAGGGGATGAAGACTGGAAGGACCGCGGCTCCCGTGTGCAGTGCGAGGGTCGCTAAACCGGAAGTGGTCGAAGCCGGGATGCCGAAGAAGTTTACGAAAATCCCTTCGTGCGGCTGCGTGTTCAGGTCAACCAGAATCCCGAGCGTGCCCCCCGAGCGCAAAGTTCTCAGCATGGGGCGCATGGCGGCGCGCTTGTCTATCGAGCGATTGCCAAAGCGCGTGCGCGTCCGTTCGATCATTCCTTCGACGAGAGGATTATCAATGCGGCGGACGAGAAAATTAATCGGATAGCCGAAGGCCGAGAGAGCGAAACTTGAAAGTTCCCACGCGCCCAGATGTCCGGTGAAGAGGATGACGCCGCGGCCTTCAGCTTGCGCCGCTTTTAGATTCTCCAGACCGCGGCATTCGATAATCCGGTGCAGGCTTTCGGAAGTTGCGCGGTGTAGTTGGCTGAACTCGCCGAGCAGGCGGCCCAGATTTTTGAAGCAACCGCGCACGATGCGCGCTCGTTCAGTTTCCTCCATTTCGGGAAAAGCGAGTTCGAGGTTGCGAAAGCCTGTGCGGCGGAGACGATCGCTCAGACCGTAAGCGACGCGCGCAAGACCTTGCCCGGCGGCGACGGCCATGCGACGCGGCAACCAGCCGAGCCCCGTGAGCACGGCGCGCGCCGTTGCATACTCCAACGCGGTCTGAACTTTTCCATGTTTCCCCATTTTGAAGAAGCGGCTCGAAAGCAGGTAGTGTAATGCGCCAAACATTAACTGGCAAATCAGGGCTTTTCGTTACCGACATGGAACCTTGCTAATTGTAGGCTGCTTATACCTACCGGGTTTGAGTCAGTAAGGAAGTGAGAATTGCTTCCAGGCCATCTTCGCCATCTTCGGTTGTGTCGGGGACTTCGGTGTGAAAGAGAAACCATCGCTCGGTGTGAGTAGCCGCAGCGCCCGGCTCCAGTCGGGAGAGCGGGGCCAGAGACTCAAGCTCGATAAAAGTGCCCGCCGTGAAAGTCTCGAAGTTGCAGCCGTAGTCTGGGTAAGGCGCGCCCTCCGTGAAGTCCGCGCGTTTGACGAAGAGAGTTTGCCCGAGCCTGTAAGCGGCCCAGCCCTGCTTATTACTGACGCCGATCTTCTGCGGCTCCGCCAGCCGCTCATCTGTTCTCAAGCGAATATACTTTGTGCCAAGAGTCCATCGCTGGTCACTCAAATTCGTATAGTGCCAGAGCACGAGCGGGCGGGCCGGAAGCAGGTATTCACTATGGGCGCGGTAAGGCTCCTGCGGGATGATGACCTCGCCGCCTCCTCTCATGATCGTCAGCGCCCACGGAGAAAGCTCAATCGCCCACAAGCTTCGGTTCGTAATCTTGTGATGCACCTGGACGCACGTCCCTTCCGCATCCAACTCGATTGTCATCTCTTTCTGGAGGCCGGTTCCCGCCTCGGTCTTCTGCGTCAGGCGGATGGCATTATTTCCTTCAACCTCGAACGCGACGGGCTCATTGTCCGGGGCATAAGAGCGAGGCGAGCTTTCCGGCGCAGCCCAGAGACGGTGGCCTCCCAGGGGCTTCCATTCTCCCAAGTCGGTCTTGATTACAGTATCGGGCACTTCGCCGAGGATGTTCTCGCCATCGCGAAAAGCGTAACGGACAATGCGCGGGCCGGTATTCGTCGTGACGATTAGCTCCACCGCCTCGTTCGACAGTTTGTAACAATCAGGCTGCCCCAGGTAGTTGACCTTTTCCACTTGAGCCTCAGTTTATTAACGGCGATTAGTACGCGAACGACTGGTAGACTTCCGTTTCAGGTTCTTCATCGAGCGAGTCAACGACAGGGTTGAATCTCAAGAGGCGTCGTGCCCTCTCGGACAACTGGTCGAGCGCCGCACGCGGGATGCGTATGGAGACTTCCGGGCGGAAGAGCCAGCGGCGGCTGTAGCCGATGACGACCATCGGGCGCGGCACCTTTGTGCGGTTCGGCGTCCCACGGTGCAGAGCACGCACGTCTCTAATCATGACGTCGCCCACACGCATCACGAGCGGCTCCAGTTGAATCTCTCCCGCCGCCAGCCGGCGCAAACCCTCCTCCTTCGAGACCATGTGCGTCCCGCGCGTGATTTCAAAAGGGCCGTTCTCAATCGTCACATCCACGAGGGGAAAGTTGACCGCGAGCTGAAAGGGCGGCGTCTCCTCTCCAGTCTCCGGGAAGAGCGGCAGCGCGTCCCTGTGCACGTCCTGGTACTCGGACCCTAGAAGCGGTGTGTCGGTCGCGAGCTGGCACATCACAGTGTCTTCGCCGACCAGCCGCTCGACGATTGCGAGCACGTCCTCGTCTTCAAAAACCAGCGGGTCGCTAAACGGCGCAGCGAAAGGAAGCGTAACGTAGTAGCGGAGGGGGCCACGGTTCTGCATGTGCCCCTCACGCGCGATGTGTCTCTCCAGAAGCGGGGCGAACGCTTCGCGCCACTTGTCTAGAGTGGCCGCGGGAAAATGCTCGCGCAGCAGGCAGTAACCGTCCCGCAGTATCGCTTGCGCAAATGCTTCGATCTCACTGTGGCTATAACGCATAACTGGAAACGATGAGCTCGAAATGAGACCCTTGCCTTTGAGCCCATCTTCCCCTTCCTTGTTCACACCTTTCTCTTACTGAGCCGGTTCTGCACGACGACCACCGCCAGCAGAATGACCCCGCGCAGCACAAGCTGCCACCAAGAGCTGATGTTCTCCTTGGGCAGGATGTTAAGTATCACGCCGAGAAGCAGCACGCCCACGAGCGTCGAGCCGATGCTGCCCTGCCCGCCGGTCAGGAGCGTTCCGCCGACCACGACTGCCGAAATCGCGTCCAACTCCCAACCGATGCCTGCGGTCGGCTGGCCCGTTCCCAGGCGCGACGCGAAGATGACGCCCGCCAGCCCGGCCAGCGCGCCGCTCAGGGCGTAGACGAGGACGGTCACGCGATCCACGTTTAGCCCCATCAGCCGCGCCGCCTCCGCGTTGTCCCCGACCGAGTAGACGTGACGCCCGAACCGTGTGTGGTTGAGCACGAGCCAGCCCAGGATGAAGGCCGCGAAAAGAAGCACGACTGGCACAGGCAGCGGGCCAATGTAGCCGCGCGCCAGCCATCCGAACGACGCGGGCGCGTCGCGGCCTGCGCTGATGGACTTCTCGTTCGTCACGGCCAGGGCCAGCCCGCGCGCGGCAATCATCATCGCCAGCGTCACTATGAATGGCTGTATGCGCGCCTTCGCAATCACGACGCCGTTAATCATGCCGAGCGCGGCGGTCACGGCGACTGCTCCCAACAACGCGGCCAACAGCCCGTAGCCCGCCAGGTAAACGGCGATGACGCTAGCCACCGCGTAGAGCGAGCCGACCGAAAGGTCTATGCCGCCCGTCAGAATGACGAAGGTCATGCCGAGCGCGATGAGGCCGACCATGCTGTTCTGGCGCAGGATGTTCATCAAGTTCTCCTGCGTCAGGAAGGTCTCGTAGCGGGCAAAGGCGAAGATGCAGACGAGGACGAGCGCAATGAGCGCGCCATGCCGCTGGGCGAATGAAGCGAAGCGTGCGCGCGCAACGCGACCGCGAGTCGAGCCCTGTTCATCAATGGTCGTCGTTCCGGCCTGATTCATCTGCCTCTCCTCCATCCAGTTTCAGTCATGGGTGCGCGGGCGTGACTTTCACCCAGTCGAAGCGCGCGCCCTGCGTCGTGCCGCCTACAGTCAGCGCGACATGCGCCTCCTCTATGTGGCTCCCCAAAACAATTCCGCCAAGCTCCTTCCACTCGCGCCCGTTGGCGCTGTAGGCAAAGCGAAACTGCTCCCCGTTCGTCACGCTCATGCGCAAATAAACGGAAGGGACCGTGGGCACGCTCGCCGCGGCGATTGTCCTCTCCTCCTGTCCCTCGCGTCGCCAGACGAAGACGCGCCCGCCGCCGATTGAGATGCCGGCCGCTTCCTGACGCCAGCCGTAAGCAGACAACCCTGCGTTCGCCCCCGTGGCCATCGCGCGCGCGTCCACTACAGTCGTCGCCACGTAATCGCCGGAGCGCACGCGCTGGCCCAGGACGGCCCCCGTCAACTTATCGACGCTCGCCGCCGCCGCGCCGCTCGGCGCGAGGACAAGATGGCCTGAGGCTACCTCCACGCTCACAGTCTGCTCGCCGGACATGGGCCATTGCCAGGACGCGTCAAGCTGGGGCGCGGTGAAGCCGTCGAAGAATTCCACGGCACCAGGACGTTCGGTCGAATCTATTGGCGAGGGGGCCGTGCCGCTCGGCCCCCGGCCCTCGTTAATCACGGGCCAGCCGTTCTCGCCCCACTTAACTTCGTCGAGCAGCGCCTCGCGCCCGATGCTGAAAGCGTCCACGCGTTTGCTGTAAGCGTGATAGAGCA
>DATEMM010000296.1:0-3238 GCA_035275605.1 Pyrinomonadaceae bacterium | reverse complement strand
TTCTATCCTCGAAGGTGCGCATGACGCAGCTCGCGGCCACTTTGAAAGCGCCCTCACCTTTGGGCGCGGCGGGCTCTTCCCCGAGCGCCACCTGAAGGAGCTGCGAGTAGGAGCTAAGGCCGTCCACCTTCTCGAAGAGGTCCGTGAACTGTGAGGCTATTTTCGGATTGATCTCGATGATGTGAATCTCGTCTGTCTCCGAGTTGTACATGAACTCTATGTTGAAGAGCGCGTTGTCGTAGCCGATGCCCTTGATGAAGGTCTCGGCTATCCGGGCCATCCTGTGCTGCACATCTTCGCTCAGGCGCGAAGGGTACTCGAACCGCTTGAAGGAGATCGTCCCCGGATACATGACCGAGTCGATGATGCCCAGGATGTGTACGCGGCCGCCGAAGGCGTAGCCTTCCATCGAGACCTGCACTCCTTCCAGGAGGGACTCGGCCAGCAGGTAGGAGGCGTCCAGCGGGAAATCCGTGTAGGCCCTGAGCAGGTCGTTGAGCGGCTTGAGAAAACCTTCGGGCAGCAGGCACGAACGGGTGCGCGCTTCGAGCATTTCGGGGCCGGTAATCTTGTCCGCGTTGATTGAAAAACAGGACTTGACCGGCTTCAAAAAGAACGGGTAACTCAAACTGCTCCCCAGCCCGCCGGGATTGCGTGGGTCAACTAGATGGAAGGCGGGCGTGGCCTCTGGCACAAATTCCTGCTGGGCGACCCTCGAATAATACTTGTGCTCGCAGAGCAGGACGCGGTCAACCCGTGGAGCCGTCAGGCCGAGGCGCTCGGCGATGATGCTGCTGACGGGCATCCCTGGATAGCCGACCCCGGAGGTGACGCCCGCCAAATCGCTCTGACTGTGCCGCCGGATGGTCTCTTCTATGAGGGGGAGGATTTCCAGGCTTGGCCTCCCCTCTCCTGGATTGCTCGACAGCAGGTCGTCGAAATAATCGCCCGCGAAATCCTCAAAAACGAGCTCGCAGCCGAGGGCTTCCGCGATGGCGGGAAGCTCCCGGTGCTCTCTGCGGGTGGGGCTGATGATGAGGATTTTTCTCATGGACAGTCTGCTGTCAATTCCCTGCTTTTGCTTTTAGAATATAAGAGATTACATTGAGGCGGCGGCGTGCCGGGCGCGAATCAGTTATGAGTTGAGGAGCCGTCAATAGCAACTGTCGCCGCTAAAGAGAATTCAGGAACCGAACTCTAATATCTCAGTTGCCGCGATTTGACAAGACCTTTATTCAAATCCGGCCCCGGCCAAGACCGGACAGGCCGCCCGCCTCACTGCGGTTTGCACAAATCCGGCAAGATTTCTTTACTCTCTGACATCAATTCGTGATGCTCAAGCCTCAGGCCATCCCGTATTCTTTGCATCTAACGCGTGAAACTGAAGAATGGTTTCGCAGGAATTAACCAGGGACAGAAGAACGTACATCAGGAGGGTAAGCACTATGTCACAGGCAGCTACAGCAATTAACCAGGGAAAGACGGGTTTGAATAATCAGGGGGACACGGGCGAGCAGAAGGACGTCGCAGAGTCCGTGCTGCGCACCATTGACCGTTCAACCAAGAAGGCGACGGGCCTCAGTCTCTTTCATATCCTGACGCTCGGCTCCATCGGCGCGTCAATCGCACTATTTCTCACCGGCAAGAAGCAGGCCGGCATCTTCGTGGGCCTCTGGCCGCCGACGTTCCAGGCGCTCAAATCGGTCGCCGACACCAACAAGGAAGACCAGAAATAAGAGGGCCGCTCTGGTCACAAAGCCTCTCCGCGATGCGGAGGGCATGGGCTAAAAAAGTGAGGGCCGCGTACCTTGATGAGGTACGCGGTCCTTCTTCGCTTTAACCGCCCGGCTCAGTCCATCCTCAGAGCCTTGCCCACGGACGGGTCGCGGCGCACGCGCCAGATTTTAGAGTCCAGGTAATAGTGTATGAAGGCGTAGCCCCAGAAGAAGGCCGCGAGCAGTTGCGCGGGCAAAGAGAGCGCTGAGGGGTCAGAGGAGCGCCCGACGAGCGTGCGCGGGAGTTGGTACCAGAGGCCGAAGAGGACGCCGAAGGCCGCGTAGTAGACGAGGCGGCGGCTGATCAGCTCGGCCGCGCCGTAACGCTCCTTACAGTCATCCCCGCTCGTGTACTTCTTGTTGTGAAACCAGACCAGGCGATGGTATTGCAGATTGTGATAGATGGTCAGGATGGCGACTATGGCAATTGCCTTGTGCGGCATCGGCGTCAGCAACACGACCCAGTGCATCGGAATCGCCGCCGCCAACAGCAGGTATTTAGGCACGTTCAGGGGCAGCCCCTGCACGGCGCGCTGCGCCTGCCGGAAGAGCCAGGCGGCGGTCGCGGCTACGGTCGCGACGAGCAGGGTGATTTCGAGCCCGTTGATTCCGGCGTGGAGCGGCACCGGCACGCGCTTCATGGCTTCGGGGTCGCGCGCGACGAAGGCGACGAAGGGGTAGCTGAAGGCTAGCAAGAGGAACGCGCGATCCAGGAAATTATCCGCGCGGGCCAGGTCGTTGTTCTTCTTCTTGTAGAGCACCATGAAGCCGTAGTGCTGCTTGACCAGATGGTAGTAGGCCCAGAGCGCCGCCAGGAAGAAGAAGACCAGCCCGAGGCCGAGGAGCACCATCAGGGGGCCGACGAGAAAGAAGACTAGTGAGCCCCAGAGGAGGCGCTTGCGCGCGAGGCGCTCGGCGCGGTCGAAGTAGGTGCGCGAGAAGGTGGCGAAGACGTGCGGCGCGTCAATCAGGATGGCCCAGGCCGCGACCATCGGGACGAGCGGAAGTATCCCGCCGACGTAGAGCGCGTAGAGCGCGTAGCTGGTGGCGACCGAGCCGATGAACCAGACCAGGTCCTCGCGCCCGCTGATAATCCAGCGCAAAGAGACGGCGCTCGTCCGGGCGTTTTCACCGACTGCCTGTGCGGTGGCTGTGGACATACGCGTTCGCGTGAAAAAGAATCAGGGAAATTGAATAAAACGTTCGGGTGGCGAATACTCTCATCATAAAATGCCGCCACCGGAGCAGCGGGATTTTATCACTAATGAGAGCCCCACGGGAAAGCGCGCCGTAGAAAGGTAACGGGTCGGTTATAACGGGAGATATACCAAATGTATTCCGACCCCGAAGGGGCGAGATATGAAAGCCTGGGGCAACGCCCCTGGTTACGGTCATTATCATTATCCTTAGCCCTGAAAGGGCGGAATAGAGTATTTCGCCCTTTCAGGGCTCTGCCTTGAATG
>DATEMM010000295.1:0-3055 GCA_035275605.1 Pyrinomonadaceae bacterium | reverse complement strand
GTTGATGAGTAAGGCAAGCGCGTTAACCGTTTCGCCGCGTCAGCGGTGTCTGAGCTTAGCCCGGCCTTTCAAGGCCGGGAAAGGGGAGAGAGTAAGAGCGCGTCGCGTCAGCGACGGGTGAATCAATGCGGTCTTTTCATTCACGCGTCGCTGACGCGACGCCCGGCTTTCTTCATCCGTCTACCCGGCCTTGAAAGGCCGGGCTAAATTCAATGCGCCGCTAACGCGGCGCATTATCTCGCACGGCGGCTCTACCTATACTCACTATTACGCACACCTCAACTTATATTCGGACGGATTCAATTTCGCACGCGCGCTCACTGAGCGCCTTCTGGTAGAGCGGCGAGAGGCGGCGCAGGTTTTCGACCGCGCGCGGGAGGACTTCGAGCACGTAGTCCACATCCTCTGCCGTGTTGTCTTTGCCGAAGCTGAAGCGGATTGAGCCGCGCGCCAGCTCGTCGTCCCGGCCCAGCGCGCGAATCACCGGCGAAGGCTCCAGCGACCCCGAAGAACAGGCCGAGCCGGTGGAGACCGCCACCCCCTGCAAGTCCAGGTTGATGAGCAGGCCCTCGCCCTCTATATAACGAAACGAGATGTTGGATAAATGCGGCAGTCGCCGCTCGCGGTTCCCGTTCAGCACTATCTCTTCAATACGCTTGAAGACCCCTGCCTCGAAGCGGTCGCGTAAGTTCTGAAGGTGCGCCGTTCGCTCGTCCAGCTCTTCGCGGGCCAGGCGCGCGGCCTCGCCGAAGGCTACGATTCCGGCGACGGACTCCGTTCCGGCGCGCCGTTCACGCTCTTGGTGGCCGCCGACGTTCTGTGTCACCAGCCGCACGCCGCGCCTGACAAAGAGTGCGCCGACGCCTTTGGGCGCATAGAGCTTGTGCGCGGACATCGAAAGCAGGTCACAGCCCAAAGCCTCTACGTCCAAGGGCATTCGCCCAGCGGCCTGCACGGCGTCCGTATGCAGCCACAGGTGGCGATTCCCGCGCGCACGCTCCTCGCGCACAAACTCGCCCACTTCTTTAATGGGCTGAATCGTCCCGATCTCGTTGTTGGCGAGCATGACGGTGACGAGTACCGTGTCGGGCCTCAGGGCCGCGCGCACGTCTTCCGTGCGGACGATGCCGTCGTCGTAGACTGGAAGCCGCATTATCTCCCAGCCCTTCTTTTCCAGCGCGTCGCAGATGCCGCGGACAGACGAGTGCTCTATCTGCGAGGTGATGATGTGGCGGCCGCGCGCCTCAAAGGCTTCGGCCACTCCGCGTATGGCCAGATTGTTGGCTTCGGTCCCGCCTGAGAGAAAGACTATTTCGTTCGGGCGCGCGCCGATGAGGGCGGCCACTTCGCGCCGCGCGCGATCGACGGAAGCGCGCGCCTCCTGCCCGAAGTAATGGACGCTCGAAGCGTTGCCGTACTTCTCTGTCAGGTAGGGCAGCATCACTTCGACGACGCGCCTGTCAACCGGCGTCGTCGCGCTGTTGTCCAGATAAACTCTACGAATCATCCCCGTCAAAATCGGCCTTCCCGCCAACCCACCGCGCCGTCGGCGGCATCAGAAACGTTGGCCCGGCGCGCACTATCGCGAGTCTAGGGCGAACGAGAAGTGAGCGTCAAGCAGGTCATATGTTTGTTGCAGCTAATAAGTGAATGATACCATCTGATGGCCGGGGTTGCCGAAGAGAAGTGACCGCAATCCTTCAAAGATGAGAGCCCGGCGCAGGTTTCCTTCGAAGAAAGGGAGAAAGAATGAGAAATCCGATACGCATCCTGGCCGCCTCGCTCGTCCTCGCGCTGGCGATTGTGCCAGCGTTCACGGTCGCGGCAGCGAGCCTACAGCCCTGGCAGCCCGCTCAGCAGACCTCTGTCGGCGCGCTTGAGCGCGGCTACAGGACAGGCTACTCGGACGGCTATCAGGCCGGATACCGCGACTCCGTTGATCGTGCCGCGCGCGATTACAGGAACAAGGATGAGTACCAGCGTGCCGACCGCGCCTACGCGGCTGCTTACGGCGCGCTGGAGGATTACCGCGACGGCTACCAGCAGGGCTTCGAGGCTGGGTACGATTCGGGCTTCGACCGCCGCGGCTTCGACTCGACCATCCCCGCGAACCTCTCGCGTCGTGGCACAACGGATCCGCAGAGCGCCGGGGACCCTTCCTCTTCTTCTTATCCTTCGAGCACGAGCGGCGGCGGCAGCAGCAGCAGTAGCAGCGGCAGTAACGTTCCTGGCACACAGGCGGACATCAGTTTCATCCCGGCGAACGCTGTGCTGCGCGTGGAGCTTTTGACGAATCTTTCGACGGACGCGACACAGCGCGGGGACCGCTTCCAGGCGCGTGTCATAGAGCCCGCCGAATACCAGGGCGCGATGGTCGAAGGCCGCGTCACGCGCGTCAAGCGGGCCGGAAAGATTAAGGGCAACTCAGAGTTGCAGCTCACCTTCGACAAGATCAGCTCCAACAACCGCTGGGCGGAGTTTCGCGCACAGGTCATAGAGATCGTTGACTCGGGCGGGGGCGACGGCGTCGGCGAGGTTGACGAAGAGGGCGGCGTGCGCGGCAAGGACAAGACGAAGGACGATGTGGCGAAGGTCGGGGCCAGCGCGGGCGTCGGAGCCATCATCGGCGCGATCTTCGGCGGGGGCAAAGGCGCTGCCATCGGCGCAGCCATCGGCGGCGCGGTCGGCACCGGAGGCGTCCTCACCTCACGCGGCAAAGACATACGCCTCGACCACGGCCAACACCTCCTGATTCGCACCTCTGGCGAGACCAGATTCTAAAAACAGTGATGAGTACTGAGAGTCTGTTTGAAAAGCCCCGAAGGGGCGATAATACGATAGCCTGGGGCATCGCCCCTGGAACCCGGCACAGCATTCAACGTTAAGCCCTGAAAGGGCGCAATACATATTGCGCCCTTTCAGGGCTTATCTAATACGCCGCCTGTGACCAGGGGCGCTGCCCCAGGCTTTCATATGACGCCCCTTCGGGGCTTTATGACTTTCCAAACAGGCTCTGAGTACTCAGTTAAGAACTGTCTTTCTTTTACTCAGTACT
>DATEMM010000294.1:0-6729 GCA_035275605.1 Pyrinomonadaceae bacterium | reverse complement strand
GTTTACTCCGAGACCTCAGACTCCAGACTCCGGACTTGATTGATGGTCGAGATAGCCCCTTCAATTCTGTCAGCCGATTTCACGCGCCTCGGCGAAGAGATAGCCGCCGTCGAGCGCGGCGGGGCGGGCGTGGTACACGTTGACGTGATGGACGGCCATTTCGTCCCCAACATCACGGTCGGTTTGCCGGTGGTTAAAGCCGTCAAACGGGCAACGAAACTCCCCATCGACACGCATCTGATGATTACGGAGCCGGGCCTTTACGCTGAGCAGTTTGTTGAGGCTGGCGCGTCTATGGTCTCGGTGCACGTGGAGATTGACCCGCACCTGCACAGGACCCTGGCGGCGATCAGGAAGAAAGGGGCGCTCGCGGGCGTGGCGATCAACCCGGCCACGCCGCTCATAGCCCTTGAAGAGGCGTTGCCCTATGCCGACTACGTCCTGCTGATGTCGGTCAATCCGGGTTTTGGCGGGCAAAAATTCATCCCGACTTCACTGGACAAGGTGCGCCGCCTGCGGCGTATGATTGATGACCGCAGGCTTTCAGCGCGCATCGAAATTGACGGCGGCATTGACCGCCATAATATCGCAGAAATAGCAGCCGCAGGCGCGGAGATTATCGTCGCCGGCTCGGCCGTCTTTAACGAGTCAGACCCGGCGCAAGCCGTCCGCGAACTCCGCGAGGCGACTATGCAATGGGCTTAATTAGTAAATGGTTAATGGTTAATGGTAAGTAGGGAAAAACTGAGCTCGTCTATTCACTATTTACCATTTACGATTTACCACTGGAGGTTTTTAAATGCATTCTCGTAATCTTATATCGCTCGTACTGGGCGCGATTCTTGTTTTGGGCTGCGGCGTCCCGGCGCTGGCCCAGAATGGTGAGGGGACGCCCGTGCAGCGCCTGGAGGTGATGCGCCAGCGCCTGGACTCTCTGCGTCGCTCGCTCAACAGCGCCGTCGCTTCGATGAACTCCAAGGATTCGGGCGATAAGAAGGACGACAAGTCGGCTGCGGACGACCCACGCGCGCGCCTGCGCGGGCTGGAGCAGGAGGTCAGCTCCGTGCTCTCCGAGGTCAACAACATCAGGGCCAAGTATGACCGCGCCGACCGCGTCGAGGGCAGCGACCTCTCCAGGCTCGAAGCCTCCGTCTCCGATTTAACCACGCGCGTCAATGCCGGACTTCAGGCAACAGCCTCCAGCCGCAACGCAGCGGCCCCCGAGAAGAAGAAAAAGAAAGGGAAGTTCCTAGGCATCTTCGGCGGCGGCGGTGATGACAAGTACGCGGACCTGACCGAGGAGGTCGCGCCGGGTCGTGACCGGGAGCTTTTTGAAGTGGCTGCCAAAGAGGTTCGTAAAGGAAATCACGACACGGGCCGCTTGCTCTTTAATACGATCATCACGACCTACCCGGACTCTCCGTTCCTGCCCCTGGCGAAGCTCGCCATCGCCGACTCCTTCTACCTCGAAGGCACGACGAGCGCGCTCATACAGGCTTCGCAGAGCTATCAGGACTGGCTGACGTTCTTCCCGACCGACCCGCTCTCGGACCGCGTGATGCTCAAGATGGCCGAGGCCGAGATGCGGCAGATGGGCTTGGCCAATCGCGACGTGACGCGCGCGCGCAAGGCCGAGCAGCGCTTGAAGGCCATCCTACAGCAGTTCCCGAACACGCAACTGCGCGCGGCCGTCGAGCAGCGTCTCTTCGAGGTGCAGGAGAACCTCGGCATGCACAGCCTGCAAATCGCTCGCTTCTACAGGGATCGCTTTTACCGCGGCGTCGGCGGGCTCAAAGGCGCGCAGTCTAGGCTCCTGGAGATAGTCCAAAAGTATCCCAGGTTTACCTACATGGACGAAGTCCTGTTCATGCTGGGCGACCTTTACATACAGGAAGAGGAGCCGGACGAGGCGGCCAAATATTTTCAGATGATCGCGCGCGACTACCCTTCGGGCGATTACGCCTCGAAGGCTAAAGAGGAGTTGAGCAAGATCGGCGCGTCCATCCCGGACCCGGACCCCATCAAAGTGAACATGGAGAAGCCGGAGCGTCCCGGCATGATGGGTAAGTTCCTGAGAGAGGTGGTGGGTTCCGCCGACGTCACCATTGACGGGAACGGCGTGATTATTAGTAAGAGCAGCAAGGGCGGAAGCGACCTGATTGACGAAGCCATCGCCAACCAGGGCGTGATTCGGACGGTGACGCCCGCGCCCGTTGAGCGTCGCCAACCTGCGCGCCAGTTCCCGCAAGGGACGACGCCGACGCCCGGCCGCGGGCCAGCCACCCCGAGCCCCGCTCCTGCAAATCAGCCGTCGAACCGCGTCGGCTCAGCCCCCGCGACGACGACCACCGGAACGACGCCTTAAGGTAGTTTGGCCGAAGGGGATTTGATTTACCCTGCGGCACAAATGTTCGAGCCGTTCACGACCGCGCCCCGTGCTTCCCGCTTTAGGTGAAGACGGGGCGCAGTCGCAAGAAGAGAGTGCCGGAAGCGTTCGTTTGCTAGTGGCGAAAGGCGGGTGTTAGAATTTCTTGCCGGCGATTTCAATGTATCAGGCTCATATGACTGAAGCGTCCCACAGTATTCAGGAAGAATTGGCCCGCCGCCACCGCACGGCCGCGCTCATCGTCGTCGCCTTTCTAGCGTTGACCGTGGCGCTGATGGTGGTAGCCTTCTTAGCTGCTGAATCCCTGCACCGGCCGGGCGACCCTTCGCTGGCGATGGGGTTGTGGATCGCCATCCTGATCTTCGGTCTGGGGTCGTTCATCCTGCGCCGCACCAGGCTGCAGGGGATGCGCCTGCGGGACATCGCGGCCCTGCGCGGGTTTTCGGGACTGCTGGCGACTTTGCAGGGCACGACCATCCAGATCGCTTTCATCGGCGGCGCAATTGCCTTGATGGGCTTCGTCGTGATGATTATGACGGGCAACAAGTACGACATGCTCCGCGCAGGGGGCGTCGCCATCATCGTCCTTCTTTACTCTTACCCGCAGCAGGCGGCCTGGCAGCGACTCGTGCGGGCAATCAAACAGCAGTCGGGCGAGAGCGATGACTCGGCAGCGAAAGGAATCATCGCGTGAAGTTTTCCATCTCTCGCATTGCCTCGGCCCTGCTCCTGGCGTCCGCCCTGAACACATTTCATCAGACCGGCGAGAGCGCTTACGGGCAAACTCCCGCGACGCGCCCCACGCCTGCGGCCTCGCAGCAGGACGGGAAGACTGAGCGCGAGCGGCGCGCAGAAGCTTACGCTAAGCTGCTCGAAGGACAGCGCCACCTCTCGGACCTGAGGCGCGACGGAAGCAGCGCGACCCTGCGTCTTGCCAAAGAAGCTTTCCAGCAGGCCGCCGCGCTCGACCCGAAACTCGCAGAGGCTCACACGGCCCTGGCCGAAATCGCTTTTTATTATCCGCCTCAGGATTTCGAGACGGTCGCCCGCGAAGGCACTACCGCCACGCGAATTGACCCCAACAACTTCGGCGCACGGCGCATCCTCTCGCGCCTCTACACCATCAGGAGCGGCCTGCGCGAGGGCGTCTTGAACCGGCCCGTAGTTGACCAGGCGATCAAAGAATTGAAGGAGGTCGCGCGGCTCGACAAGAATAACGCAGAGGCCTGGGCCTTCCTCGGTGAGCTTTACCAGGCGACCGGAAAGACTGAAGAGGCTTTGGAGGCCCTAACCAACTGGACTTCCGCGCCTCCTTCGACCGATACGCGCTTCTTTTCGTTCGTTACGAATGGCCGCGAGTTGACGACCGACGCGGCCTTCGCGCGGCTGGGCGAAGTGCTACTCAAGGCCGGGCGCAACGCCGAAGCCCTGGCTGCCATTCGCCGCGCTGTCGCGCTCAACCCTGAAAGCAGGGACAACGCCGACCTGTTGGCCCAGGCGCTTGAAGGTGGCGGGATTGACGACTCGATAGCCATAGCGGAACTGCAACGCATGGTCGCGGCTGACCCCGCGAACCTTTCAACCGTCGAGCTGTTGGCGCGGGTTCAGGTGCGCGCGGGCCGCGTTGACGACGCGGCCACAACTCTGCGCTCCGCCATCGCACGCCAGCCCAAAGGCGACCGCGAGCAACAGATGCTGCGCACTTCGCTGGCACAGCTCTACCTGGACGCGCTGCGCTACGCGGATGCTGTTGCCGTCTACGAAGAGCAGTTGAAGGAGCGCGGCATCGCGGACGCTCCGCTCACGGATGACGACGAAAAAGTGGTCGCCGCGCGAATCCTGCAAAGGATGGTCGAGGCTTATAAAAGGGCTGGGCGCCCGACGGAAGCCGCCGCCACCATCGAGCGAATGCGCCGCCTGCTGGGCAAGGAAGACCCCACGGCGGACGTGCAGCAGGTCCTCTTCCTGCGCGACCAGGGAAAGAGGAGCGAGGCTTTGCAGGCCGCGCGCGCGGCGCGCCAGCGTTACCCCGAAGAGACTGGATTCCTTCGCCTGGAAGCTCAGACGCTAGCGGACCTAGGCCGCGTTGACGAAGGCGTCGCGCTGCTGCAAGGGCGACTGAAAGGCTCAATCGAAGACTTCAACGAGTACCTGGCAATCTCCGGCCTCTACTTACAGGCCGCGCGTCCGACTGAGGCTGTCGCGGCTGCGCGCAAAGCCCTGGAGCTTGCGCCCGCCGAGAGGACGGACATGGTCGAGGCGGCCTTGATCTCGCTCTCTTCGGCCCAGGAGCGCGCGGGCGACCCGAAGGGCTCAGAAGAATCCTTGCGCCGCATCCTCGCCAACGACCCGGACAACGCGACGGCGCTCAATAATCTGGGCTACTTTCTGGTCGAGCGAAACGAGCGCCTCACGGAAGCCCTGGAGATGATCCAGCGCGCCGTCCGCGCCAATCCGACCAACTCTTCTTTTCTGGACAGCCTGGGGTGGGCCTATTTCAAACTGGGCAGGCTGGAAGAGGCCGAGCGCCATCTGACGGACGCGGCGCGGCGTAACGGCTCGTCCATAGCCATACAGGAACACTTGGGGGACCTTTACCAGCGGCGCGGCAAGACGGAGATGGCCCGCACGGCCTGGCAAAGGGCTCTTTCCCTGGCCGTGGAAACGCAGGACACCGCCAGAATCAAGGCCAAGCTGAGCGGGCAGCCGCAGAAGTAACCGCCCCGCATAAAGTTCAAGTCTTTCCCTGGCTCAAGCCAAAGCCAGGAATTTTCCGATTGTCTCCGCCTCAAAGGATAAACGATGAAATAATAGAATTTACGTTCCGGGGAAGGGAAGGTGTGCCCCGCATACTCTTCTTCTTTCGGAACAGAAATGAAATAGTGGTTGCCTGGGTTAAACTCTGTTTGCTATGATGTGAGTGACATTTAAGGGCCGCCGGCCCCAAAGGCGGTCAGGTTTAAGTAGCTTTCTCACGGCCTGACGCGGAGGCGACTCCGCTAGGACGTTCCCCTAATGAGCCGTTACAATTTGTTCCCCCGCATTGCTGTGAGCAGGTGTGCCAGCCTGCTCTTCTTCTGTCTGCTCTCCTGCGCGTTTTTCGTCGCGACTACCAGTGACAGCTTGGGCCAGTCTTCTAACGGGCGGCCCGTCGCGCGTCTGATCACTGCCACGCGCGAGATGGACATGACGCAGCAGACGCAGCATAGGGTCTCTACGCGCCCGGCCATGGCTGTGCGCAGCGCGCCCGTTGCGGCCAACAGTCTTGAGCGCCAGGCCTTCGAGTTAATCAACGCCGAGCGGGCCAAGAATCGTTTGCCGCCGCTCGCCTGGGACGGCGAATTGTGCGCCGTCGCGCGCCTTCACTCCGAGAACATGGGGCGCTACAACTTTTTCGACCACGAGGGGCCGGACGGCAAGGACGTGCTGGGCCGCGTGACCGAAAGGGGCATCATGTGGAGGTCGCTCGGCGAAAATATAGCGTATAATCAGGGCTACGATAATCCGGCCGCCTTCGCCGTAGACCAGTGGATGCATTCGCCGAAGCACCGCGCCAACATCCTGCGCGCGGGTTTCACGCATTCGGCCATCGGAATCTCGCGCACGGCGGACGGCCGCGTTTACCTGACGCAGGTTTTCATCACGCGCTAAAGCGTGCCCGCTTTATCGGGTTAGAGCAAAAGGGCGGCTGGCGCTTCACTTCTGAAAGGTCAGCCGCCCTGTTGTGTCTGCTGAGGCCGCTTTCACGCTTCCATCGTTTGCCAAGATTAACTGGCGGCTGAAGGTTCTGGGTCGCCGCGCCGACGGGTTTCACGAGCTACGCACGATCTTCCAGACCGTCACACTCCACGACAAGTTGAGCTTTGCGGCGCGTGAGGATGAAAGCCTCAGCCTCACTTCCACCTCATCTGACATCCCGCTTGATGAAAGCAACCTGATCCTGCGTGCGGCCGCTGCTCTGCGACACAGAAGCGGGATTCGCAAAGGCGCTTCGATACACCTGGAAAAGGTCATCCCCGTAGAGGCTGGTCTCGGCGGCGGTTCCTCCAACGCAGCCGTCACCCTGCTGGGCCTGGCACATCTCTGGGGGCTTCGAACGAGCAGGCGGGAATTGACCGAGATCGGCGCGAATCTGGGGGCGGACGTACCCTTTTTTTTGACGGGCGGGACGGCCCTTGGCACAGGGTTAGGGACAGAGGTTTCCCCCTTGGCGGAGGTGGCTGCCGAGCACCTTCTAATCGTTAAGCCGGAGGCGAAAGTCCAGACCGCCGAAGCCTACAAAGCCCTCAACTCCCCAGCCTTGACAAAGGTAGATAACGCCTTTATTCTCTCTATTTCTCGTG
>DATEMM010000293.1:0-3330 GCA_035275605.1 Pyrinomonadaceae bacterium | reverse complement strand
GCCTTAATAAACGGCTGTAGAAATTCAGGAAAGCGCGCCGACGAAAAGAAGGTGCCAGAGAGCAGCCACATGGGCATCATCACCAGATTCATCAGGCCCGACACGCCCTCTATGGTGCGCGGCCGCGCGGCGACGAGCAGTCCTATTCCGGCGAAGGTCAGTGCCCCCAGGACCAGGACGAAAGTCATCTCCAGAAACGAGCCGCGCACGGTGAAGCCGAAGGCGAACCACGCGAAGGCTATGACGACCGCGACCTCCAACACCAGGAAGAGCAGGCGCGAGAGCACGAAGGAGAGCAGGTAGTGCGAGCGCCGCATGGGCGTGGCCGCGAATCGCTTGAGGAGCTTCCGCATACGCGCGTTGACAACCGTGAAGCCGACGCCCCAGAGACCGCTCCCCATCAGATTCATTCCCAAGAGACCCGGAATCAGAAAATCTATGTAGCGCGCCCCAGGCTCCGTAAAGGTCTCGTCCCCGGCGCGGACAACATCTGCGCGCCCGGCAGCGCGCTGCAACGCATCGTCCACGACCAGACGCGCCTGCCTGCTCTCGGGCCGCGTCGGGTCGAAGCGGTAATCGAACGAAGCGGGCTGCCCAGCGCCTTGCGCCTCGCTCTTTGGTCGCACGACGAGCGCGACTTTCCCGCTGCGTAGCGCCTGCCTGGCTTCCTCCGGAGAGAGCTGCGTGGCCGTAATGTCCGCGGAGCGAGAAAGCGAGTCGAAAAGCGCAGACGAGGCCGTGGCGTTCGCATCGCTTCTCTCGACCGCGACGAGCACCTTCTCCGGACCTGTGTTGCGAAAGGCTATGCCAAGCGCGCAGACGAGCAGGATGGGAAAGGCGAAGACCCAGAAGGCGACTTCAGGCTCGCGCAAAAATTCGCGCACGCGCGCCATCGTCAATTCGACCAATGGGTGAAGACGCCCCTCACGAGCAGGCTCCTGGCCGGATGTACGCGTGCCGCCCACATCGTTCTCGCGCGCTTTGGCGGGCGGCGCTTGTGTCTCCACCTCTGTGCTTTTGATGATTCCCTGTCCAGATTCAGGCATCGCGCAACATTCTTCCGGTCAGATGTACGAACACGTCTTCGAGCGTAGCCTGGTGCGTGGTCAGACGGACGAGCTCCGTCTGCTGGCGCTCGATCTCTGCGAGCAGCGCCGGCAGGGCCGTGCCAATGTCTGCGACCGTCAGCGCAAAGCCGTCGTTTGTCGCGCGCACCCCGCGCACGCCCGGCAGACTTTCCCATTGCTGCCCGTCCATCTCGCCCGTGACGCTGAACTCTACGATCTGGTCCGCGCCGAGGGATTCGATTAAGCTGGCCGGCGTGTCGAGCGCTATGACGCGCCCGTGATCCATGACCGCCACGCGGTCACACAGGCGCGCGGCCTCTTCCATGTAGTGCGTCGTCAGGACTATGGAGCCGCCGCCCGCGCGAAACTGCTCAACGATGTCCCACAGCTTGAGGCGAGCCTGCGGGTCAAGCCCCGTCGTCGGCTCATCCAGGAACAGTAATTCCGGGTCGCCCGCCAGCGCGCAGGCCAGGGCCAATCGCTGTTTTTGCCCGCCCGACAACTTCCCTACGCGCGCGTCCCGCTTCTCTCCCAACTCCACCAGATTGATGATGCTCTCGACGTCGCGCCCGCGCGGGTAGAAGCTGCGAAAGATTTTGACCGTCTCCCTGACCGTTAGCTTCTCGGCCAGTTGCGTTTCCTGCAATTGCACGCCGAAGCGGTCACGTAGAGCGCGGTCACGCCCGGTGCCCCACATCATCCCGAGCACTTCGACCGTGCCGCCGTCCGGCTTCGTCAGCCCCTCGAAAATCTCCACGGTGGTCGTCTTCCCCGCCCCGTTTGGCCCGAGAAGTCCGAAGCATTCGCCTGTGCGGATTTCCAGGTCCAGGCCGTCCACGGCCGTCACGTCCGGGTAACGTTTAATCAGCCCCCGGCAGCGCAGCGCCAAGGGCGCGTTGGCATTCATGGAAGTCTGTGGAAGTGTGCCGTCTACCGTCATCCTCTTGAACGCATACCTTGCCTCAACCAACTCTTCAAATGCAAGGGGCAAGGACTTCTGGCCGCACGCCGGTTGAAATAGTGGCGCGCAGAATGTTACCGTCAGGCGCGTTTCAAACACCGTGATTACCTACGAAAAAGATCAGGCACAGGCGACCCTGGAGCATTCGCTTCAGCCATACTTTGCCGAGCTGGCACAGTTCGACTCGACCCGGAGCCTGGAAGCTTCGCCGCTCTACGCGAGACTGCGCCCGGAGATCGAAAGAGTTCTACGCAGCGTCGTCCAGGAAGACCTCGCGCCGGAAATCGCCGGCAAACGACGCCGCGGCCCCTTCATTCGCGCGACCGCCTGGAACATAGAGCGCGGCCTTCGCCTGGACAGCATCATCAGCGTCCTCAGCGAGCACCCGGTCTTGAAGGAAAGCGACATTCTGTTGCTGACCGAGTTGGACTATGGGATGGCGCGGACGCAGAACCGCTTCGTCGCGCGCGAGATTGCGGAAGGGCTCGGACTCAATTATGTCTTCGCGCCGTGCTACATCAACCTGAACAAAGGGAGCGGGCTGGAAGTACACACTTCGGGTGAGAACACGCAGGCGCTGCACGGCAACGCGCTTTTCTCGCGCTATCCCCTGAGGCGCGCTCACTCGCTCGCGCTCCCCAACGGCAAGGATAAGATGAAGGGTGGCGAGAAGCGCCTAGGCTCTCAGACGGCCGCCATCGCGGACGTGGAACACCCGGCGGGGAGCGTGCGCGTGGTGAGTCTTCATCTGGACGCACACTCGACGCAGCGTCACCGCCATCGCCAGATGCAACTGGTGCTCGACCACCTGGAGAGCTTAAGCCCGCGACTTCCCGTCCTGATAGGGGGCGACTGGAACACCTCGACTTACAATTCGCGGCGCGCGGTCTATTCCATCGCGGGCTTCTTCCGTCGCGTCATGATGGGCGTCGGCCACGTCATCGAAAATCACTACCTGCATCCGGAGCGATGGTTCGAGCGCGGGCTTTTTCGCGAGCTGGAAAGACGCGGCTACGATTATCAAAATCTGAACGAGCCGGGCGCGGGCACGCTGCCTTATGATGTGCAGGATATGGCTGTGAACACGAACATGGCCGACTGGGTTCCGCAATGGTGCTTCTGGTTTCTGAACCGCGCGCTTGAGCCTTACGGCGGGCGCTGTTCGCTCAAGCTGGACTGGTTCGCGGGCTCCGGCCTCAGGCCAGACCCCGAAAATCCCCCGCGCGTGATCGGCGATTTGAACGACGCTGGTGGTAAACTCTCGGACCACGACGCCATCGTTTTGGACTTTGAGATAAAATA
>DATEMM010000292.1:0-7481 GCA_035275605.1 Pyrinomonadaceae bacterium | reverse complement strand
AATCCGCATTCCGCAATCCCAAATCCGCAATTGTCATCGTGGCCAGATGGCGCTGCGCGTGAGTTTGCGTTTGAGATTGACGTAGCCTTGGTCGCCGGCCACTAATTCACGCAGCACTCGCTTGATGCCGCGATGCGCGCGTCCCAGCTCAATCATCCTCTCGGTAAAGGGCGCGCCCCAGAAATTTCCGTAAAAACGAGAGCGCATCTCAGCCGCCCGCCTCAGCTCACGGCCAAAATCTTCGCGCCACCTTTTCTCGTATTCGAGCGGGCGCCCTGCCAGATAACTCTCCCCGAATAGTTCCGCAGAGCGCAGCGCGTAGTAGATTCCCTCTCCCGTCACAGGGTCCGCGAAACCCGCCGCGTCGCCGAGCAGCGCCCAACCCTCTCCGCTCGCACGCCGCGTGTCCCAAGTCTTCGCGGCCAGACCCGGAATGCGCGCGGCGTAACGCTCCACAGTCTCTTCCAGTTCCTGTTTGATTAGGGCATCGCGCTCCAGGTCTCCAGGGCGAGTGTGCCAGGGCCCCGCGCTCAGCCCGCCGCGCGGATTGTAGTAGCCGACCATGAATTTCCAGAGGAGTTGATCCAGCGCCTCGTGATCGAAAGCATCCTGGGCCGTAGCGATGCCGAAGGAGACGTGGTCCAGGCGCGGGAATGCCCACGCGTAACCCATCCAGTTCGGAAGGAAGGCGACGACGGTTGGCGCGTCCTTCCCTTCCGGCAACCGCGCACGATAGCCGAAGGCGACCTCCATCTCGGAAGGCGGCAGAGGACCCGCCAGTTCCTTAGCAATCCGGCTGTTCGCCCCGTCCGCCGCGACGAGCATGGGAGCGCTCCAGGCTGCGCCGCTTTTGCCGTGCAACACCCAATCCTCGTCGTCGCCTGCGCGCGGGCGAAACGAAACGCGCTCTTTGAAGACTGAGGCCCCGGCCTCACCCGCACGCTCACGCAGGTAGGAGTCAAACGCCGTGCGCGAATAGATGGCGAAAGGCTCTTCGAGTTTCAAATAGAGCCTCTTGCCCGAGGGCGAATACATCTCCAACTCTGTGATGGTGCGCCCCGCGGCTTCCAGTAAGTGCGGCCAGGCTTTGAGCGCCTTTGAGGTGACGCCGCCGCCGCAGGCCTTCGGCTCGTCGGCGGGCCGCCCGTCGAAGAGGGCCACGCGCACGCCCCCGCGCGCGAGCATTTCAGCCGCGAACGACCCGGCCGGTCCCGCTCCGACAATCAAGACGTCGAATCTCTCGCCCGTCATCTTCGCCTCTTGCTTCTCACCCTCAATCACGATAACCGAAAGGCTCGGTTTCCCTCGCCCACACATCATAAAGGGCTTTCTTCCGGCAGCGCAATTCCGCTCTTGTGACCCCGGCCACCTGCTGTGTTAGAATTCCCGGAAGTTCCCTCCAAGATGAGTCTACTGTTGTCACCCGGCACGTCCTCCTTTTAACGTGCCGGGGGCATAGGTTTCTCTGTCTCCGGCGCAAAGGCACGCGCCGGCCTTCGTCGGTTGATTAACGATGGGCACGGGTTCTCTGGTTTTCGCAGGCATCGCACCGCACCCGCCAATCATGGTCCCGGAAGTGGGGCGTGAGGCGGCGGCCGAAGTGCGCGGCTCTATCGAGGCGATGCGCGAGTTTACGGAGCGACTCATCAACAGCGGCGCTGAGACGGTCGTGCTCATCTCGCCGCACGCGCCGCTCGAACAGCGCGCTTTCGTCGCCTACCACGACGCGCGGCTGTACGGCGATTTCGCGAACTTTCGCGCGCCAGACGCGCGTGTCGAAGCGCCGCTCGACCAAGAGATGCTCGACGCTATCTCGCGCGCCGCATCCGAACAAGGGTACGAAGTCCTCGGGATTCGCGGCTACGATCTGGATCACGGAACGGCCGTCCCGCTCTACTTTCTACAGCGCAACGGGTGGCGTGGGAACGTCGTCGCGCTCGGCTACAGCTTCCTCTCTAACGAAGACCATTTGCGCTTCGGCTCGTGCATCAAGCGGGCGGCCGAACAGGCTGGCAGGGCCGTGGCCTTTGTCGCCAGCGGCGACTTGAGCCACAGGCTGAAGCCGGAAGCGCCGGCCGGCTATTATCCACAGGCTTATCTCTTCGACCAGGAAGTGGTCGAATCCATCCGCGACGCTCAGCCCGAGCGAATTATCAACATCGACCAGGACTTGAGAAGGATGGCCGGGGAGTGCGGCTATCGCTCTATGCTCGTCGCGCTGGGCGTGGCCGAAAGCACATCACCGGGCTACGAAGTCCTGCACTACGAAGCGCCTTTCGGCGTCGGCTACCTGGTCGCGCAGATTACATATGAATCACTCGGGGTGAAGGGCGCGGCGTCCGACGACAGAGCTAAGCCTGACAGTGAAGACCATGGAGTAGAGCGGCAAGAGGGTAAGCAACTATTAGCGCTGGCGCGCCGTGCGATTGAGACATTCGTTCGCGAAGGCCGCGTGATCGAAAAGCCTTCCGCGCTAGACCCATTGCTACAAGAGCGTGCGGCCTGCTTCGTCTCTATCAAAACACTGGAAGGAGATTTGCGCGGGTGCATCGGCACCATAGAGCCCGCCAGGGAAACTTTAGCAGAAGAGGTGATCGCCAATGCCGTCAGTTCGGCTACGCGCGACCCGCGCTTTCCCCCGGTCACGGCAGCGGAGTTGTCAAACTTGCGCTACTCAATTGATGTTCTATCGGCACCTGAGCCCGCGCAGTTCGAGGAACTCGATCCGAAGATTTACGGAGTAATCGTCGAAGACGAAAGCGGTGCGAGGCGCGGATTGCTCTTGCCGGACCTTCGGGGCATCGAGACTGCAAGCCAGCAAGTTGACATCGCCGCGCGTAAAGCAGGCATTCCGCCGGGCGTGCCCCTTAAATTTTCTCGCTTTCGCGTCGAGCGCTACCGCGAGACGGCGCAATCCATTAACTAAAACGTCCGAAACAAGGAGCAGACAAATGGCAAACAACAATCCCAGACAATCATCTTTGGAAGAGACTAATGCCGATCCCGATCTGAAACCCGACGCGACACCGAACGCGGCCGAAGAAGTGAACCCGGCGAACGATCAGCGCTCGCTGGACATTGGAGAGTCCGGCCAGTTCGCGCCCGGAGGCTACTATAACCAGCACGGAGTCAACGAGTCGGAGCGGATAGACCTGGACGACTACACGGCCACCCGAGGCTCCGAAAATAAATCAGAGAGCTAGAGATTCGTTTCGATAGAAGTTTACGCTTTAGGCAACAGCCGAATTCATAGTGTGAATCAGGGAGGAGGGAGCAAAAGCCGTGGCCAAGACCATCATCTCTACTTTTGACAGCACGCAAAGGGCTACTCGCCTTCTTGCTTCTGCAATCGCGAGCGGGTTCGACTCTCGTCTCTTTTCGGTAATTAGTCCGGCGGATGGTGAAGACCGTCCGCTGGACTCTTTGCGTCGTTCTGTGCCGAGCATACAGGCGCGGCTCTACCAGAGGCAGTTGCAGAGGGGCGACTCCCTGCTGGTCGCACGGGTTCCAGAGGACGACGTAGCCCGCCTGATCAAGCTGCTGCAATCAACAGGGGGACATCATATTGAAGCCTTCGACTCGCTGAAAGTCTCTTGAAGGTCGGGAAGACTTGGATGCAAAAAAATTCCGCTGCATGCGCGAGATGCATGCAGCGGTAAGATCCACAGGAGGAAAAGGAGTTGCAGTTTATCTAATAAAGCGTGGTGTGTCAAATAGCCTCATTTAAAACCCACCACGTCCTATTTATGTCCGGAATTAGACATCAAGATTCTTAACGTCCAGCGCGTTATCTTCAATGAAGCGCCGTCGCGGCTCGACCGCATCACCCATCAGGACAGTGAAAATCTGATCCGTTTCTACTGCATCATCCACTTTTACCTGTAAAAGAGTGCGCTTGTCCGGATTCATTGTGGTCTCCCAGAGCTGCTCCGGATTCATCTCGCCGAGCCCTTTGTAGCGCTGTATGACCAGGTCTTTCTTGGCTGCGGCGAGCACGCGTTCGAGGAGTTCCTCACGGCTCTGAATCTCCTCGCTCGACCCGTTTTCCCCAACCACGAAGGGAGAAGCCAGGCGATCCTCCAACGCCATGTAAAGCTCCACAGCCCTCTGAAACTCCACATAACTGGCCATATTCCAATCAATGCAGACGTTGACGCCAGAATCCGCAGTGGTCTCAATCTCCCACAATCCGTGCTCTTCGTCCGTCGAAAGGTCTGTTTTGTACTTTGCCTTATCTAACACCCCCTCGACGCGGGCCATGGAATCCCCGTCCTGGAATACGCTGCGTAGATTAGCCCCTTCCGCGCGAAGAACGCCCTTTCGCCCGCCAAAGGCTTCAAGCAGTTTTCCGAGCAAGCGGCTATCGCCGCCCAGCCTTCGCGTGGCTTTTTCGCAATAACGCTTGAATTCGACCATCTGCTCAAGGGCACGCGCCAGGTCCCGCCCCTCTATGGAAGTGGACGAGTTAGCCGCCTTCACCTTCATGTCGCTGGTAGCCTGCCTCATCATGAAACGCACCATCGACCTCTCGTCCTTAATGTACTCCTCACGCTTCCCGCGTTTCACTTTGAACAACGGGGGCTGGGCGATGAAGACGTGGCCCCTCTCCACCAACTCTGGCATCTGGCGATAGAAGAAGGTCAGGAGCAGAGTGCGTATGTGCGAGCCGTCCACATCTGCGTCCGTCATCAGGATGATTTTGTGATAGCGGAGCCTCCCGATGTCGAAATCATCCTTTCCAATGCCCGTTCCGAGGGCTGTAATCAGGGTTTTTATCTCGCCGTGGCCGAGCATCTTATCGAACCTGGCCTTCTCGACGTTTAAGATTTTACCTTTTAATGGGAGGATCGCCTGATTCTTACGATCACGTCCCTGCTTCGCCGAGCCGCCGGCCGAATCCCCTTCCACGATATAAATCTCGCACATGGCCGGGTCGCGCTCTTGGCAATCCGCAAGCTTACCGGGGAGCATGGTTGAACCGATGGCACCTTTGCGGACGATCTCTCTGGCCTTCCGCGCAGCCTCGCGGGCACGCGCGGCGTCAACTGATTTACCGACGATCTTCTTGGCGACTGTCGGATTTTGCTCAAAGTATTCGGTCAAACGCTCATTCAGGAAGGATTCCACGGCACCTTTGACGTCCGAATTGAGCTTACCCTTGGTCTGCCCCTCAAACTGAGGCTGGGGTAATTTGACTGAGATTACGGCCACGAGCCCTTCGCGCACATCGTCTCCGGAGAGCGATCCTTTGAAGTTCTTGGCTATTCCAGAGGATTGCGCGTAGGCGTTAATGGTGCGCGTAAAGGCCGAGCGGAAACCGGAAAGGTGAGTCCCGCCGTCTACCGTGTTGATGTTATTGGCGAAAGAGTAGACCTTTTCGTCGTAGCCGTCGTTGTACTGGATGGCCACCTCAATTGAGAGCGCGTCACCTATACGCTCAAAATAGATGGGCTTATCGTGAAGCGTGTTCTTGTTTTTGTTCAGGTGTTTGACGAATTCCGCGATGCCGCCCCTGTAGTAAAACTCGTGCGAGCGCTCGGTCTCTTCGCGTTCGTCCCTGATGGTGATACGGATGCCTTTATTAAGAAAGGCTTTTTCGCGTAGACGCTCCGATAATTTATCGAAGCTGAATTCGGTTTCCGTGAAGATTTCGGTGTCCGGCTTGAAAGTAATCTTCGTGCCGCGTTTGCGCGTTTTGCCGGTCTGCTCAAGCTTTGAGACGGGAATGCCCCGCTCGTACTCCTGCTCGTAGGTCTTGCCTTCCCTCCAGATTTCAAGGCGAAGCGTTTCCGAGAGGAAGTTGACGCAGGAAACGCCTACGCCGTGCAGTCCGCCGGAAACTTTATAAGCGTTGGAGTCAAACTTTCCGCCGGCGTGAAGTTTGGTCATCACGACCTCGGCGGCGCTCTTCTTTTCCTGCTTGTGATAGTCAACGGGGATACCACGCCCGTTGTCTATGACCGTGATCGAATTGTCCAGATGGATTGTCACCTCGACCGTATCACAGTGCCCGGCCAGTGCTTCGTCAATAGAATTGTCTACTACTTCATAAACTAAGTGGTGCAGGCCCAGGTCGCCCGTAGAGCCTATGTACATCGCCGGGCGCTTACGCACGGCCTCACGTCCCTCAAGAACTGTGATGGAACCCGCATCGTAAGCTGCACTCTTTTTCTTCGATAATGTTGATGATGCTGTTGCCAAACCATTCTCCTCTTTGAAAAATCTGTCCATTTAATTTTTCTAATCTAAAGCGCCTCGGGCTGCGCCCTTTCCTAGTACCGTTTAGATGCTTTCGGGGCCACCAACAGCAGACGAAAGTAGCTCTACCTGGGATGAGCCCTCAACCACTGTCCCTTTACTCACGAGATACACATTTGCGTGCTTGATAAACTGCTCGACAAGACTCTCTTTTGATGTCGTTATGAAGGTTTGGGTACGCCCTTCAAGGTATTCCAGCAAGCAATTTATTCGCTTCCGATCAAGCTCCGCATCCACGTCATCGATGAGGAAAAGTGGATATTCATTATGCCACGAATAATACACCGAAATCTTGGCTAAGTCAAGTATTATCAATGCGCTACGCTGTTGACCAGAGCTTCCGAAAGCGCGCATATCGCGTCCGTCAAACAGTATCTCCAGATCGTCTCTATGGGGGCCTATCAGGGCACGCCCGGCCACGATCTCGGCTTGCAGACGAAGGCGCAAACGCTCATTGATGAGCGCCCCGTAGTCGCCCAAATCGCCTTTGCCTTCCAGGGACGAGACATAGCGAATGGTAATGTTTTCCTTCTCAAACAGACCGGGCTGTATGACCTTATTGAGTCTCTCTACGTAATCCGTGCGGGAGCGGTGAATCTCTGTGCTCAAGCCGACGAGTTGTTCATTCCAGGGAGCTACGAGTTCGGCCGTTTTATCAAAACTCATTTCAGATTCAGAGGCGTCCTGCAAAAGACGATTCTTCTGTTTGATGACGTGATTGTAATCGGCCAGCGTCTTGACGTAAGTCGGATGAAGAGAAATGACCCCACGGTCTAAAAACTTCCTTCGCGCGTCGGGCATGCCTCGCACGATATTGAGCTCATCGGCCGTAAAAGCGATGGCGTGCAGTTGTCCTAAGTATCTCGTGACGGGTTCGCGTTTGCCGTTGACGGAGATTGATTTCGTGGTCCCGCGCAGGTTCACCTGCATGTCGCGGTGAACCTCCAGGCTTTGCGCCACACGCCCGCGCACGACGGCCAGGTCCTCTTCGAATCGAATTGCCTCTTGCAGGCGCTGTGTGCGGAAGGATTTAGTTGTCGCCAGGAGGTAGATGGCTTCAAGCCAGTTCGTTTTGCCCTGCCCGTTGTCGCCGTAGATGATATTAAGTCCGGCGCCCCAGGAGACTTTACCGCTCAAATTTCTGAAATTGTGTACCTCAAGAGATTCGAGCAGCATGTGGAGGATTTTAACATAAGGGGCTTTAATGCGCTTCTTCTCAGACG
>DATEMM010000291.1:0-7212 GCA_035275605.1 Pyrinomonadaceae bacterium | reverse complement strand
TCCTTAATTTGGTTGTCATTGGTTGCGCTCTGCCTGTGCCCTGATGTGAGGCTGGCGGAGCGCCTGTTAGGTTCAGCAGGGCGGCATCTATATCACCTGTGGACGGTGAGGGACAAGGGACGGCGGCACGACCGGCGAACGATTTTCGAGGCGATGGACTTTTAGAGGGTGCGGCTTGCCCAAAAAGTAAGACCGCTGCCAAAAAACTCAGGGGTTCTTAGGCAAAGCCCAACGTTCGGGGCTTTGCCTCATACCCCTTGATCCTTAAGCACTATTGAGGCGGCGTTAGTAGAGCGGAAGTAAATAGCATGGGGCGGTGACTTACACAGTACCGCCCCGTGTCCTGCTTGAGTAGGTGTGCAGCGGCGGCCTGCCCCTTAATCGGCATCGCCGCAGTAGCCCCACGCTGAGGCGTTGCCCGTCTCGTTGTTACTGTCGGTCACGTACAGGGTAACGTACTCCAAGGTGTCCGGGGGGCCGCAGGGGACGATTGCGATGCCGACGTCTTCCGCGATTCGAGTGGCCTGCGGCGTAAACAGGTAGGAGTAGATGCCGGTGCCGCCGTTCACCTCGAAGTGACATTCCAGACGTTGGTGTCCTAAGGATATGCAGTACAGCCCGACGTCGAGTGTCGTGCTGGCTTTGCTGCGTTTGATGGGAGCGGCTAGAAGTGCGAAGACGACGAGGGTGAATACGAGCATCAGGATTCGTTTATTCGGCATTGTGAGTCTCCTTTGCTAAGCGGACGTAGGCCTATGAGGTTGAGGGCGTTCGCATGTAAAGGGGGAACGCGGGAACGATACGCCCGACGGAGCCGGGTTGTCAACGGCTAAGAGAGAGAGCGGCGAGCCATCCCTCGCCCCCCTCTCGGATAAGATTATCCAAATGCCGGACACCCCCTAAAGACTTTTCACTCCGTCCAAAAGTTCGGCTCTACGCCTAACTCATAAATGCTCTGAATGAGACAGCACACGTTATGACAAAGAATATTGCACAACAATTCGTTTGCCTGCGCCTGATAGGTCTTGCTTCGGAGCGAGCCGCCGAACTTGCCCTTAATCATGCTGAATGTCGTCTCAACATTACTGCGCTTATGATAGTGCTGCTTAAACCATTCCTGATTGTAAGCGTAGAAGTGATAGAGGCGCGTCCACGTCGCGTCTTTGGAATTGGACTTGCTCGTCTCCTTGAAATCAATGTAGGGCGAGGCCGGGGTGTGTCTTTGAAAGGTTCGGGATGGATACAGAAAGACCGCCAACTCCGAGTCAGACGGTCTTAATGTTCTAGCGCCTGCCTTATACGTGCCTACAGGGGGCAAGGATGCACAAGGCTTTACCTGCTAGAATTATTTTGACCATACGCCTCAATCAATCAATGGTCAAGGCATGATGTGCGGTAGCGCACATAAGGGTTTTTTCGGGCAATGCTCCAGCTAAATGCTTTGCCTGATCGCCAAACTTTGCTTGCGATGAATAAGCAGGCGGCGTGAGAATTTACTTGCGGCGGGTAGGTAGCTTAGAGGGTAGGTCTATCTCGTCGTCAATCAAATCATCAACAGAGACACCGGCAAGACGCGCATACTGCAAGAGGAGTGGCAACGGCGGCTCGCGCTTACCAAGTTCATAGTCTGAAATCCTGTTATAAACCAACACATCTTCAAAGCCTAAACGCCTGAGCATCTCAGACTGAGAAAGCCCTAGAGCGTTTCTGATCTGTGCCAACTTCTCGCCAAGACGCCGTGCCTCAAGAAGCGGTGTCCCCATCAGGAATCGCCTCCTGACAGGACATCAACAAAATAAGATTTGGCGTTATACCATATATGGTATGTGATGCCGTCACTCAAATTTGACGCCGTGAGAATCCTTTTCTTCTCAACGGCGGCGCTCATCACTCACTTTGAGGTTGAGGGTTTGAGACGACGCATTAGCCGTTGCCGGTTATTAAAAGATCACAAGCGCAAGGATACCACACCATGACCTCACCGAAGACCGAATATAAATCGAAAGTCACTGTTGACACGGGCCTGACTCGTGGCCGCATCCCCTGCCCGCTACTCCGTGCAATCGGCGCGCGTCCCGGCGATTACCTAATCTTTCGCCCCGTCGGTAAGAATGAAGCAAGGGTGCGCGTCTCCCGCCCTGGAAGGAAGCCCGCCAAAGCTAAAAGCAGATAAGGATTAAAGTCTCGCACGCCGCGCTTACGGGGCGGGGAGCGGGCTGTGCGACAGCAGGCCGCCTGTGACTCCCACATCCACAGGCGGCCTCGCTCTCTCAAAATAAGGAAAAGCCCCGATCTAGTGAACGAGGCTTTTCCTTAAGTCAAAGCTGACCTTTGGTGATGCCAGCTTTATTTCACTGAAACATCATCCACGCGGAATGACGTGGGCAGCGTAACGTCGTTGGTGGCACGAAACTGAATTCGCACCGTCTGCCCGGCAAACGCGCCCAGGTTGTACGGCCCCCTCAGCACGTAAACTCCCGCCGTCCCGCTGTTCTGATTGCTGAACGTGGCCAGCGTCGCAAGGAGAGTCCCGGTAGTGCTCCGCACTTCTATGAAGAGACGGTCAAAGATGGAAGCGCCCAGCGCCTCGCTCGTGGTGATATTCAACCAGAAGTTGAGATTAGCGCCGCCGCTCGGAATCGTCACCTGCTGGTAGAGAGTACCCGAAGTGCTGTTGACCCCGCCGAGAATCATGTAAGCCACGCCGCCGTGCGGGAAGGTGCCTGTGCTGCGTGTGACCTGGCCGCTGACAATCCACGGAGTCGTGCCCGTCTCGAACCCTCCGTTGATAATCAACTCGGTCCCGCCTCCGGACGTGCCCGCTTGATTGACCGTGAAGGTCTGGCCCGCGATGGTCAGCGTGCCCGTGCGCGAAGTCGTAGCGGTGTTAGCTGCGACCGAATAGCTGACGGTCCCGTTGCCGCTGCCGCTGCTCCCCGCGGTGATAGTAATGAAGGTGGCGTTGCTCACGGCCGTCCAACTGCAACCAGTGCCCGCGGTCACGCTAACGCTGCCCGTCCCGCCGGTTGCCGGTTGGCTCGCGCTGGTCGGACTGATCGAGTAGGTGCAGGTGCCGCCGCAATCCGACGGCAAGTCCGAGGCGGCGACGTGCGTAGTCCCATCGTTACCGACAGCCGACACGCCCATCCCGTGACGCGCGAAGACAGTCCAGATGGCGCAGCGATTGGCCCCGCCGTTCAAGTTCTGATCGGCTTGCAGGATGCCGTCGCGCGCGTTGAGGAACGACGGGCGTGTCGGCGTGAACTTCATGCCGTTGAGGACCAGGCGATCCGTGATCGTAGCGCCGAGCTGCGTGCGCAAGTCCCAGAGCGTCGCGGCCCAGACTTCGCCGTCGTTGTGGACTTCACAGCCGCCCGCGCAGACGTCCGCGTAAGAGTCGTGAACGGTGGCGGCCGGAACCGTGTACGCCGCGCGACGAATTCCCCTGGTCGAGTTCTGTGTGACATATTCGCCCATCACGCCGTCGTTGTTGATGGTCGTAGCCCAGTAGTCGGACCACCCTTCGCCCATCGCGCCCGACTGCGTGCCCTGTAGCGCGGTGCTGCCGTTACCGATCAGGCGATTAGAGATGCCGTGCCCGTACTCGTGAAAGACCACATCGCTATCGACGGAGCTATCGCGGTCCGGGGTGGGCGCGGTGAACAGGTATTGCTGCATACGCGGACGCTGGCCGTCGGGCGGCGTCGCAAAGTTCGCGTTATTCGTGCCCGAGCCGTCCTGCGCCTCAGCCCTCACGGAATCGCTGCCGAGGCCGCCGCGCCCGAAGTTGTTGGTCTGGAAGTTACGCGCCGATTCCGTAAAACCCAGGTTGTACGAGAAGTCGTGCATGACGTTGTTGTAGTAAAAAAGATTCGTCACGACCGCCGCCTGCTGCGTGCGCGGGTCAACGGTGGTCGAGAAGGGGAAGGTGAAGTTCTGGTCAGGCGCGGAGGCATGACCGTTTGACAGGCCGCTGCCGCTGGTGGTGTCCGGCGCATTGTTGGCATCACGGTCCAGATAGGCTTCGACGTTGTTGCCCGTGGTCACTGTCGAAGTGCCCATCCAGCCCGCAGTAGTGTTGATCGTGGTGTCGCCCACAAAGGAGACGAGTTGCCTTGGCCCGGCGTCCGGGTCTTCCGTATAGACGGTGCCCTGCGCCTCGAAGACGTAAAGGTTATGACGCATGAGCAGTTCCCCGCTGTGTGCGTCAACTAGAAGTTCGTACCACTCGTCTGGGCCGACCTCCGCATAGACGTGCCATGCCAGGCGTGCGCTATCATTGACGCGCACGACGTTCAACTCCGAAATCACTTCCTCCAGGTTCGGCGACAGCGGGTTGGCAAACCACGCGCTGTCACTTTTGTCTGCCCGCCCGCGAGTCTGCGCGAACGACTGGATCACGGTCCGACCCGCGTACTCGAAAGCTTTGGCGAGGGCTTTTGCTTCCTTCAGAGTGGGCTTGAGGCTGACCGTCTGCCCATCTATGAGGAAACCTTCGCGGACGGAGAGGACTTCGCCGTTTCGGTTGACGACCACCTTGACCTCTCCCTCGAATACCTTAATCCCGCCGACCGTCTGGGAGTAATCGAGGAAGCTGGTTCCTTCGTCGTTGTCCTCACGATTGAGCTTGAGTTCATCCACGCCCGCGTCGGAGAGCGCGAACATGGAGGACTCCTGCCGCAAGAATTCGCGCGCGACCCGGTCCGGCTCGCCCCACTGGGGAGCGGAGAGCGGCGCGCCTTCAACGAAGATGTTTTTGAGGGCCCCCGCTTCGTTGACCTCTGCACGAAGGTTTCGCGCGTGCTCGGGCCTGAGCCTCCCGCGGAAATTATTCACGGACGATTCGCGCGCCTGTGCCGCGGCGCTCCTCTGTTGCGCCTGTGCGCCGACACGCGCTTCCGCATTTGAGTTGAGCGGAATATCCGTGAACTCGCCCCGACCCGCTAGACGAATATCATAATCGGGAAGCGTCGCACGCCCCGTCGCGGCCTGTTCAGGTGAAGTGTCTTTCGCCTGGGGGGCTCGCTGTGCGCCCGACTTGGTGAAGGGGAACATAGAGGCGGCGGCCAGAGCAATACCTAATAGCCCTATGAAGATGAGCAATCTCTTACGCATGATTATCTTCCTTCCTTAGCTGCTGTTTGAGGTAAGGCAACAAATCTTCGGGTGGTTCCCCTCAAGGTGGAGACTTCAGTCTAATAAAACAAGAGGACACCCTTGCGGTTTGACCCGATTGAGGAGTGCCTTATCGGTTTTGTTGGGCGGTGAACACTTTCGCCGCGCCCAGTTCTGCCTGGACCGAAGCGCATTCAAAGCGTTTCAGTCGCATGATCGTGCGGTGGATAATTCTCGTCTGGGCTGGTTAGGGCATTGGCAACAACCCGCGGCCGTTGTCTGTGAAGGGGTGCAGAGTAGCAGATTCGGAAGAGATTGTTAAGGGGGACACGCAAAAATTCGTGCGGCTACTGTGTGAAAGTTTCCTGCCTGTCGGCGAGCAGTTGATGAACTCTCTCTATGAGCTCTTCGACGTAAGGCTTGGCGACGAAGGATTGAGCGCCTGCGTAGAGGGCCTCTTCCCTGTCGGACTCGAAGGCCGCGCCCGAGTAGAAGATGATCGGCGTGTGCGGGTCGAACTCCCGAATCTTGCGGCAGAGGCCCACGCCTGCTTCCCTGGGGAACCACTCGTCCAGGATATAGAGATTGAAGGATTCGTTGCGCGCGAGTTGCAGGGCTTCGCCCACGCTCTTGACCGCGCGGACCTCGTAGTTCTCCTGCCCCAGCAGATGCGTGAGCATGAAGCAGGTGTCTTCGTCGTCATCCACGCAGAGGATGCGCCGCTTTGTAGGGTGCATGGGGGAAGCTCCCAGGACTAAACGCTTTTCAATTACCGTAGGCTTCGAGGATTATACAACGCTTTGTCTGTACGCTTTCAACTGTTTGACGGAGGGAAGCCCGGCACAGCGCTCAAGAGGCGCGAAAATCCCTGCCAGTCTTAACTTAACAGGGATTCGGTTGACTATTTCTCTGCGGAATTTTTCAGGCGCTCGCGCTCATTTCATGCCGTTCGAGCTTGAGGTAGAGGCCGCGTCTGGTGAGGCCAAGCTCGCGCGCGGCGCGCGAGATGTTGCCGCCGTGTTTACGCAGCGCTTCGCTGATCATGCGCCGTTCCAGTTCGGCCAACGCGTCGGCCAGCGTGACGTGCTGTCCGGGCGTGACGGCTACGGCGCTCAGGGGCTTGATCGCGGACTGCGGAGTGGCGGGCGCAGACATGCGCCGCAGCTCAGGAGAGAGTTGATCGGGGGAGAGGACCGCGCCGTCTTCCGCGCGGGCGACGATGCGCTGGATTTCGTTGCAGAGCTGGCGGACGTTGCCCGGCCAGTCGCAGACCATCAGGAGGTCAACCGCCTGCGGCGTGATCTCTATGTCGCGGCGGCCGAACTTCGCGGAGTAGTGGTTGATGTAATAGTTGACGATGGTCGGAATCTCTGACCGGCGCTCGCGCAAAGGAGGAACCTTCAGACGAATCACGTTCAGGCGATAATAAAGGTCCTCGCGAAACTTTCCCTGCGCGACCATCTCTTCAAGGTCAGTGTTGGTCGCGGCGATGATGCGGACGTCAACTTTAGCGGGGCGCTGCTCGCCGAGCGGCTGAATCTCGCCCTCCTGAAGGAAGCGCAGGAGTTTGGGCTGCACGTCGAGCGGCAAATCGCCTATCTCGTCCAGGAAGAGCGTGCCGCCGGCGGCGGAGCGAATCACGCCGGGCGAGTCCGTGACCGCGCCCGTAAACGCCCCGCGCCTGTAGCCGAAGAGATAACCCTCGGACAATTCCTTCGGCACGGCCGTGCAGTTGAAGGGGACGAAGACTTTGGAGCGGCGGCTGGAGAGCGCGTGGATGGCGCGCGCGACCAGCTCTTTGCCTGTCCCGCTCTCGCCAGTCACCAGGACCGTCACGTCCGAGGAGCGAATCTTATGCACCTCCTCGACGAGGCGCGTCATGGCCGGGCTGGAGTGAATGAAGCCCGGCATCAGGCTTGAGCCCGCGAGCGTGTCCTCGTCGGGCGTGCTCGATGTGCCCCTGGAGCGCGCGCGCAGGGCGCAGACGTCCAGGCCCAGCTCGACGACGCGCAAGAGCGGCTCGATAGAGACGCTGCCAGGCAGCGTGACTGCCTCGCGCGGCGAGACGAAGAGCGCGGCGGGCAGCGCGTTTGGCGC
>DATEMM010000290.1:0-2228 GCA_035275605.1 Pyrinomonadaceae bacterium | reverse complement strand
GCTTGCCGCGGTTCTGCGACAGGTAAAGGTTGCTCATGCCGGCGATGTAGAGCGTCTCGTCTATCCTCGCGAAGTTCGGGTTCCCGGCGATGATCTCTTCGACGCGCTTGAGCGACGCGACATAAGCCTTCTTCAATTTGAAGTACTGGCGCGCGACCTCCAGGTTGTGCAGTGAGTCCTTCTCAAGGTCCGAGTCCCTCAGAGTGGAAGAATCGGGCCCGCGCGACGCCTGCGCCCGCGCCCCCTCTGCCCCACACACCAGCACAACCGCACACATGCTGATTAATAAAGCTAGTCTCTTCATATTTACCTCCTGAAAACGGTGATAAGTGATAAGAGAAAGGCTCTTGTCTCATCACTCATCACTTATTACTTATCACCGTATTTCTTAATAATCGCGTCAAGTTTTTCCCTGGTCTTGGCGGGCCAGAGGTCCGGCGCTGTGAAGATGGCGTTTTTGAGCGCCGAGCCGCACTCGCAGCCGCGTGGCCTGTTCGATAATTGCTTGACGGCCTCGCGCATGATGATCTGGGCGTTACGCACGTTCTTATTGAGATACTCGATCACGGTCTCGACGGAGACGGCATCGTGCGCCTCGTGCCAACAATCGTAGTCCGTAACGAGCGCCAGCGTCGCGTAGCAAATCTCCGCCTCGCGCGCCAGCTTAGCCTCCTGCAAGTTGGTCATCCCGATGACATCCATCCCCCAGGAACGATAGACGTTCGATTCCGCTTTGGTCGAAAACGCTGGCCCCTCCATGCAGAGATACGTCCCGCCGCGGTGCGTCCTGACGTCCGCCCCGCCGCAGGCCCCCTCCAGCACGTCGCCCAGCTCGCCGCACACAGGATGCGCGAACGTAACGTGCGCCACTATGCCGTCGCCAAAGAAAGTCGATTCGTGCGCGCGTGCGCGCGTGCGGTCGAAGAACTGGTCGGGGATGACCATGTCGAGCGGCGCGTATTGTTCCTGCAAAGAGCCGACGGCCGAGGCCGAGAGAATGCGCTCGACGCCGAGCAGCTTCATCCCGTAGATGTTCGCGCGGAACGGCAGGTTGGTTGGGGTGTACCTGTGCCCGCGCCCGTGACGCGGCAAAAACGCCACGCGCACTCCCTCCAGCGTCCCGACTATGAAAGCGTCGGAAGGATCACCGAAAGGCGTCTCGACTTTGACTTCCTCGACATCCTTTAGCTCCGGCATCTGGTAGAGGCCGCTGCCGCCGATAATGCCTATTTGCGCTGTCGCCATATTTTTTACTGTTTCTCCTCGAATCCGATTGCGCGCAATTTTCCGTCCTCTTCCAACACGCGGCAGAGCGGCGTCTCCGGGTCGTGATAGAAGAGGCAGAGCCAGCCTTCGCTCGCCGCCTGCGGCAGCAGGCGCTTTTTGGCTTCGAGCGTCTCCACAGGGTAAAGGTCGTAGCCCATGATCCACGCGAACGGGACGTGCGCGCGCGTCGGCACCAAATCCGCGAAGCCGAAGAGCGTTCTGCCGCCGCCCTCCAATCGCCAGCACTGCATCGTGCGCGAGTGCCCCGCGACGGTCTCCATGCGCAGGCCCGGCACGACCTCGTAATCGGGGTCTTTCAATTCGAGTTGCCCCGCCTCGTGAACCGGCCGCCAGTTTTCCGGGAGGTAGCTGGCACGGTCGCGCTCGTGCGGGCTCTCCGCGTGCTCATACTCCGCGCGCGAGACGAAATAGCGCGCGTTCGGGAAAGCAGGGCGGACGCGGCCCTCGTCGTTCCTGGTCGTATTCCCGCCCGCGTGGTCAAAGTGCAGGTGCGTGTTGACGACGATGGTGATGTCCTCGGCAGAGACGCCAGCCGCTTCCTTGAGCGATTGGCCGAGCGTGCGCTCGCGCCTGATGCCGTACATAGCTTCGTGCTTCGCGGACCACTTGTCGCCCGCGCCCGTTTCGACGAGGATGCGCTCGGTCTTCGTCTCTATGAACAGGCAGTTCATGTTCAGGCGGATGCGGTTCTGTTCGTCCGCCGGGCAGACCCTAGACCAGAGTGCGCGCGGGACGACGCCGAACATGGCGCCGCCGTCCAGACGAAGCTCTGCGTCGGGCACGACTTCTACTCGGTAATCTCCAAACAGCATCGGCGCTCAAGCGACGAACGCCGAAGGATGAGCCGAAACATAGTCGCAGTTTCTCTGGCTCATCCCCCGGCGTCCATTGTTTCCTCTAAGGCCGGCCGCTCCGTTTGGCAGGCGTTGCCGCGGGCTTCG
>DATEMM010000289.1:0-6902 GCA_035275605.1 Pyrinomonadaceae bacterium | reverse complement strand
GTGAAATCTTTGAGCAGCTCGCCTGTCCCGGCGTCGAAGACCTGCGTGCCGACGGGGACGCGAACAATCGTGTCAGAGCCCGCGTGCCCGTAGCGGTTGGAGCCTTCGCCATGGCGACCGCGTTCAGCCACGTGCTCAGGGTTGTAGCGCAGGTGCAGGAGCGTGTTGAGGGACTCGTCCGCTTCTAGCCAGACATCGCCGCCCCGCCCGCCGTCGCCGCCCGAAGGCCCCCCGCGCGGGACAAATTTTTCGCGACGGAAGGCCGTCACGCCGTTTCCGCCGTGCCCGCCCTGAACCCGAATCTTGGTCCGATCTATGAACATTCAGTGGTCAGTGGTCAGTGGTCAGTGGTCAGTGAGAAATCAGTTGTTTTAACTGACCACCGACCACTGACCACTAAATCGAAAGCGACGCCTGCGCTTCGAGGAGTGAAAGCACTCGGCGCGGGCGTCGCACAGCTTCGCGGGCGTCTCTAATCTCTTGCGCCCTCAGGCGGCGGCAGCCGGGGCCTCTTCGGGCGCGGCCACTTCGCTGTAAACGCTGATGAATTTGCCGGAACGGCCCTTGTCTTCGAACTTGACCACGCCGTCAATGAGCGCGAACAGCGTATCGTCCTTGCCCCGCCCGACGTTCTTGCCGGGCTTCCACTTCGTGCCGCGCTGGCGCGCCAGGATGTTCCCGCCCAGCACGCGCTCCCCGCCGAATTTCTTCAAGCCCAGCCGCTGCGAATTAGAATCACGGCCGTTACGCGACGAGCCGACCCCTTTTTTGTGTGCCATCTCAATTCTCCTAGAATTCAGGAGTCAGGATTCAGAAGTCAGAGTAGAACTGGCTTCAGCCTCTTCTTCTGGCTCCTGACTCCTGGCTTCTGAATTCTGTCTTATCCTATTGAATCAATTTTCAAAGTCGTGTAGCCCTGGCGGTGCCCCTGTTTGCGCTTGTAGTGCTTGCGGCGCTTTTTCTTGAAGACGATGATCTTGTCATCCCGCCCGTGATCGACCACGGTTGCCGCGACGCGCGCGCCCTCGGCCAGGCTTGATCCGACCTTCGTCCCGTCCTCGGTCGCCGTCAACAAGACGTCCAACTCGACAGACTCGCCCGCTTGCTTGTCGATGGAGGGGACGCGGACGGTCTTGCCCTCTTCGACGCGGAACTGTTTACCGCCGGTTTTGATTATTGCGTAAGCCATTTTCTCTTCGTCTCCTGCCAAAGGCGAGCAAAACCCGCCATAGAAAAGTCGTTTATTATAAAGGCCCCCGAGCTTTGCGTCAACGCGAGGAGGCGGCGATTTCAACCGGCTTTTTCGTCCCGTTTTTTTTAAGGAAATCCTCCATGAACTTGGTCGAGAACTCGCCCGCGCGGAAGTTCTCGTCGTCCATAATTCTCAGGTGAAGCGGAATAGTCGTCTTAATCCCCTCTATCACCATCGCCTCCAGCGCACGCCTCATGCGCGCGATTGCCAGCTCGCGCGTGGCCGCGTGGACGATCACCTTGGCGATCATGGAATCGTAGAAGGGCGGCACGTTGTAGCCAGGGTAGGCCGCCGTGTCCACGCGCACGCCAGGCCCGCCCGGCAAGTTGAAGGCAGTGATGTGGCCGGGAGAGGGCGTAAAAGTTTCAGGGTCCTCGGCGTTGATTCGACACTCTATGGAGTGCCCGCGGATCACCACGTCGTCCTGCGTGAAGGCGAGCGGATGCCCCTCCGCAATCCTGATCTGGTTGCGCACGATGTCGGCCAGCGTGACCATCTCCGTCACAGGGTGCTCGACCTGTATGCGCGTGTTCATCTCCATGAAGTAGAACTGGTCGTCCTCGTCCAGGAGGAACTCGAAAGTCCCGGCGCTCGAATATCCGATCTTCTTGCAGGCCGCCACCGCCGCCGCGCCCATCTTCTCGCGAAGCGCGGGCGAGAGCACGGGCGAAGGCGCTTCTTCCAGCAACTTCTGGTGGCGACGCTGAATGGTGCACTCGCGCTCGCCCAGATGCACGCACTCGCCTTGCTCGTCGGCCAGCACCTGAATTTCTATGTGGCGCGGGCGCTCTATGTAGCGCTCGATGTAAACGTCGCCGTTTTTGAAAGCCGCCGCGGCCTCGGTCGAGGCGGTCTCCAGCGCCGGTCCCAATTCCTCTTCCGTGCGCACGATGCGCATGCCGCGCCCGCCGCCGCCGGCCGCCGCCTTGACGATGACGGGAAAGCCTATCTCGCGCGCGAGTCTCAGGGCCTCTTCTTCCGTTTCGAGGGGGTCGGGGCTCCCTGGCAGGATCGGCACCCCGGCTTCCTGCATGGCGCGTCGCGCCTCTACCTTGTCGCCCATCATCTGAATGACGTTCGCGCGCGGCCCTATGAACTTGATGTTGCACGCCTCGCAGATTTCCGCGAAGTAGGCGGACTCGGCCAGAAAGCCGTAACCCGGATGTATCGCGTCCACGTTGTAGAGTTCGGCGGCGCTGATGATGGCCGGGATGTTCAGGTAGCTCTGGGCAGAGGGCGCCGGGCCGATGCAGATGTGCTCGTCCGCGAAGAGAACGTGGAGCGAGTCGCGGTCGGCCGTGGAGTGGACGGCGACGGTCTTGATGCCCATCTCCTTACACGTCCAGATAATCCGGCACGCAATCTCGCCGCGGTTGGCAATCAGGATTTTTCGGAACTGACGCATAAAAACAGTGATGAGTAATGAGGAGACAGATGTCAGATGTTAGATGCCGGATGCTAGTAAGAGCTTTTACCAGCATCTAACATCTGACATCCAGTATCTAGCCCTTCATTACTTCTTTACTCCGAACAATGGCTGCCCGTATTCGACGGGCTGGCCGTTCTCGACGTAGATTTTAGCGATCTCGCCGCCGGTCTCCGCCTGAATCTCGTTCATCAGCTTCATCGCCTCGATGATGCAGACGACCGTGTCCGGGTCAACGTGGCTGCCCAGGCGCACGAAGGGCTCGGCGGTCGGCGACGGCGAGCGATAAAAAGTTCCGACTATCGGCGAGACGATGATGTGCAGGCCCTCGTCCTCCGACGGGGACGTTTCTCCGGTCGCGCCCGCCGCCTGTCCGGAGGCTGGGGCCGCGGGAGCAGAGGCTGCGCTCTGTCCCCCTGCCTGGGCCGGCGGGCCAGAGGTTAAAGCCTGTGCCGAGCTGACCTGCGTTTGTGCGGCGGGCGGCGCAGCGGCCGCCGCCGGGGCCAGGTTTCGCCCCAGATGCACGCGAAAGCCTTCACGCTCGATCTCAAACTCCGTCAGGCTGTGCTCAGTAAAGAGCGCGAAGAGGTCGCGCAGCTCCTCCATAGGGAGTTGCGGCTCCTGCTGCTGCGGACGGCGCGGCTGGTTCTGCTGATGACGACGGCGTCCGCCCCGGTCGCGGTCGCCGCGCTGCTGGCCGCCGCCCCCGCCCCCTGTGCGCTCGGGCTGCTGTCTGGACGTGTTCTGTTCCGGTTCCTCGCGTGCGGGTTGTGTTGCGCCTTCTTGGTCGTTCATCCTTTTTCGACTCCAAGCCGGGCCTGGTAACTCGCGCCCGTTCCTGTTCGCGTTGAACAAAGCGAAGAGCCTCAACCGTCCCGTGGGGGTGTCCGCCGACGGTCAATTGAGGCTCGCGGCCAAGCCGGGAGCACGCCTTTCAGCAAACTGAGCGCGCCCCGGGGTTCAATACTAACGCTGCTACTTATCCGTGTCCTTCTCGGCGGCCGTTGATTCGGTCTTCTTCGAGCGTCGCCCGCCCTTCGGCTTCTGATCTTCCAGGGACTCGCCGCCGGCGTCAGCGTCGCCGCGCCCGCGTGCCTTAGTCGTCTCTTCCTTCTCGTAAGTCTTATCTGCCTTGCGGCCCCCGCGGCGGCTGCCTGTCTCCTCGACCTCTTTGCTGGCTTTGGCCGTCTTCTTCTTGCCGGAGGTCGCGGACTTGGCTTTCTTGGCGGACTCAATAGCGTCGCGCTCACGCTGGTTGTCAACCAGCTCGATGATGGCCAGCTCGGCGTTGTCGCCGTCGCGGCGGCCCAGCTTGATGATGCGCGTGTAGCCGCCCGGACGGTCCTTGAAGCGCTCGCCCAGCTCGTCGAAGAGGCGGCGAAGCGCCAGGACCCCTGCCGTGCGCGGCGCGCGCTCCTGCCCGCGCCTGCCCGTCGAAGCTTTCTGCTGGCGATTGCCGGAGTGGAAGAAGGCCGCCGCCTGGCGGCGAAGATGCACTGCCTGCACTTCGCGGTTATCGCCTTCCAGGTTGGTCGCGTGGCGCGAGAGCGTGATAGCGCGCTCGACGAACGGGCGCAGCTCTTTCGCCTTCGGCAGCGTGGTGATGATGCGCTCGTCCTGCGCGTTAATGAGCGAGGTCGCAAGGTTGCGCAGCATGGACATGCGGTGCGCCGTCGTGCGTCCCAGTTTTCGGTGTGCCTTTAGGTGTCTCATCTTCGTAGTAGTCAGTGGTCAGTGGCCGGTGGCCAGATGAAATCAGTTTTTAACTGACCACCGGCCACTGACTTCTGACCACTGTTTTATTCTTCGTCTATGTCGGCGTAATCTTCGATGTCGCTGTCGCGCCCGCCAGTACCAGGGATCGGGTTGCCCTGCGCGTCGAACTCCATCCCGAAATCGAGCCCCATCCCGTTGAGGATGTCCTTGATCTCGTTCAGAGACTTCTTGCCGAAGTTCTTGGTCGCCAGCATCTCGCGCTCACTGCGCTGCACCAGGTCGCGAATCGTGCGAATGTCCGCGTTCTTCAGGCAGTTGTAGGAGCGAACCGAAAGCTCTAGCTCGTCCACGGAGCGGTCCAACTGGTCGTTGCGCGGCAGGGGCGGACGCTCCATGTTCGCGTAGGCGAAGTCATCCGTGTCCTCCTCAAAGTTGATGAAGATGGACATGTGGTCTTTGATTAACTTCGCCGCGAGGCCGATAGCGTCGTCCGGCTTGACTGAGCCGTCCGTCCAGACCTCTATGGTCAGCTTGTCGAATTCCGTGTTCTGCCCCAGGCGCGCCGCCTCGACCGTGTAGTTCACCTTCTTGACCGGCGTGTGAACCGAATCGATCGGGATGTAGCCAAGCGAAAGGTCTTCGTCGAAGTTGCGGTCGGCCGAAACGTAGCCTCGGCCGCGCTTGAGGCGCATCTCTATGCGAAGGCTCCCGCCCTCGCCCACGGTCGCGATGTGTACGTTCGGGTCGAGCACCTCCACGTCCGCATCTGCCTCGATGTCTGCGGAGGTGACTTCGCCCGCGCCATCCTTGTTAATAGTCAGGGTCTTGGCCTCCGAGCCGTGCAGCTTGAAGGGCACCTGCTTCAAATTCAGGATCACGTCGGTCGCGTCCTCGACCACCCCGTTGATGGAGGAGAACTCGTGCTCGACGCCCTCGATCTTGACGGCGGTGATGGCCGCGCCCTCAATTGAAGAGAGCAGGGCTCGCCGCAGAGAATTGCCGACGGTGGTCCCGAAGCCGCGCTCGAAGGGCTGCGCGGAGAAGCGGCCGAAGCGATTTGTCATCGTCTCGGCGTCGGCCGCTAAGCGGCGCGGCATCTGAAAACCTGTCCAGAGATTATTTTGATCCATAGCCATAATCAGTTACCAGTGGTCTGTGGCCGGTGGTCAGCAGGCGGCGGGTGGATTTAACTGACCACCGGCCACAGACCACTGCCCACTATCTATTACTTGCTGTAAAGCTCGACGATTAGCTGCTCGTTGATCGAGCGGTCAATGTCGGCGCGCGTCGGCAGGGTGTCCACCCGCGCGCTCATGTCCGCGCCGTCCGACGGAGTAATCCAGGAAGGACGGCCGCGCCCGGCAGCCGTCTGCCAAGCGCCCTCGATGTGCGGGTTCTTGCGGCTCGCTTCCTTGATGCTAATCGTGTCGCCCGATTTGATCTGGAAAGAGGGAATATCTACTTTACGCCCGTTGACCTCGATGTGCCCGTGGTTGACGAGCTGGCGCGCCTGGCGGCGCGAGGTCGAAAAGCCCGCGCGGTAGACGGCGTTGTCCAGACGGCGCTCAAGCAGGAATAACAAATTCTCGCCCGTGATGCCCTTCTGGCGCGCTGCCTTCTCGAAGTAATTGCGGAACTGGCCTTCGAGGATGAAGTAGATACGCTTGACCTTCTGCTTCTCGCGCAGTTGCTGGCCGTAGCCGACGAGCGCCTTGCCGCGCCTCATGGAATTTCCGTGCTGCCCCGGCGGCTGGGTGCCGCGCTTCTCAATCGGACAGGAGGGCTTGTAACAACGGTCGCCCTTCAAGAATAGTTTTGCACCTTCGCGGCGGCACAAACGGCACACCGCATCTCTATACCTAGCCACTCTCTTTTTGCCTCCAGTCTATACTCGATAGACGGAAAAGTTTACAGGCGCTCTCGCTGAGTGCGCCCTTCATCCTTTAGGTTAATAATCAGTGGTCAGTGATCGGTGGTCAGTGGTCAGTTAAAAGCAAAACGCTTTTTTTTACTGACCACCGACCACTGACGACTGACCACTGCTCTACACTCTACGGCGCTTCGGCGGGCGGCAGCCGTTGTGGGGGATCGGCGTCGTGTCGCGAATGGTCGTGACGCGAATGCCCGCGTTGTTGATGGCGCGGATGGCCGACTCGCGTCCGCCGCCGGGGCCTTTGACGCGCACCTCGCACTGCTGCATCCCGGCCTCCTGCGCCTTTTTCGCAGCCTCCCACGCCGCCTGCTGCGCGGCGAACGGGGTGCCCTTGCGCGAGCCGCGGAAGCCGCGCGCGCCCGAAGACGACTGCGCGACCAGGTTCCCTTCGAGATCGGTAATCGAGATCATCGTGTTATTGAACGACGCAGAGATGTACGCGATCCCATTAGGGATGTTCTTCTTCTCTTTCTTGCGAAAGACCTTCTTTTTTCCGCCTGCTTTTGCCATAAATTCTCAGCCGTCGATCGATCAGTTATTTATTTCTTACCGGGCGCCTTCTTCTTGGCGATGGT
>DATEMM010000288.1:0-7869 GCA_035275605.1 Pyrinomonadaceae bacterium | reverse complement strand
CTGACCACTGACCACCGACCACTGACCACTGCTTATGTACAGATACATCTGGCTCGTTCCGCTCCTCCCTTTGCTCGGCGCGGCCGTCAACGGCCTGCTGGGGCGCAGGTTCCGTTTCTCCGAAAGGTTAGTCGGGGGGATTGCCGTAGGCTCCGTGGCGCTCGCGTTTCTCATCAGCTTGCTGGCCGTCTGGTCTTACGGCTTCGGTGGTGACGCGCGCTGGCCCGCGCCGTACCTGACGAGCGAGGACGGCGGATTCAGGTACACCTGGATTCCAGGGGGCGCCATCGATATTACGCAGGGCGAAGATGCGAAGGGCGCTGGCCCAGGCGTTCACGTCACGCCCGGCACAGGCGTCGGCAGAGAGGGGGAGACCATCACTCCCGCCGAGCCGTCCGCGCTCAACGTGGAGTGGAGCTACCAGCTAGACCCCTTGTCCTCCATCTTCATGCTCATTATCACGGGCGTGGGCCTTTGCATCTTCGTCTTCGCGACCGGGTACATGCACGGCGACACGGGCTTCTACAGATTCTTCGCCTATCTTGGCCTCTTCATGTTCTCCATGCTTGTGCTCGTGATGGGGTCGAACTTCCTGATGATGTTCGTCGGCTGGGAGGGAGTGGGGCTGTGTTCCTACCTACTCATCGGCTACTACTTCGACCGCAAGGAGGCCGGAGACGCCTCGCGCAAGGCTTTCATCACGAACCGCATTGGCGATTTCGGTTTCACGCTCGCCATCTTCGCCATCATCGCCACCTTCGGCTCCGTGCAGTACGGCGACGTGATGGCGCGCGCCGCCGCCTATCCCATCGAATTGCTGGGTAACTGGGGACTGATGTCCTGGATTGCGCTCGGCCTCTTCATCGGCGCTATCGGGAAGTCCGCGCAGATTCCGCTCTTCGTCTGGTTGCCCGATGCGATGGCCGGGCCGACGCCCGTCTCCGCACTGATTCACGCGGCGACGATGGTCACGGCGGGCCTCTACATGGTGACTAGAACGAACGTCATCTTCCAGCACTCGCAGACGATGATGCTGGTCGTCGCCATCGTCGGCGCGCTGACCGCCATCTTCGCCGCGACCATCGGCATCACGCAGAACGACATCAAGAAGGTTCTGGCCTACTCGACCATCTCGCAGCTCGGCTTCATGTTCCTGGCCTGCGGCGTCGGGGCGTTCGTCATAGGCATCTTCCACGTCATGACGCACGCCTTCTTCAAGGCCCTGATGTTCCTCGGCGCAGGCTCCGTCATTCACGGCATGCACCACGAGCAGGACATGCGAAGAATGGGCGGCTTGAAGAAGTACATGCCCAAGACCTACTGGACTTTCGTCGCGGGCTGGCTCGCCATCTGCGGCATCATTCCGTTTAGCGGTTTCTGGTCAAAGGACGAGATTCTGTGGCAGACCGCCTCGACCAACTACATCCCAGGCGGGTGGCTCCTCTGGGCGGTCGGGACGATTGCCGCTGTCTGTACGGCCTTCTATATGACGCGGCTGATGGCCATGACCTTCTGGGGCAAGCCCAGGTTCCTGGAAAGAGCCGCGGGCGGGGAAGCCGACGAGGCGCACGCGCACGCCTTTGACGAAGGCGAGAAGCCGCACGACGCGCGAACTGAATCCGCGGGCGACCGTCCGCATCACGAGCCGGGGGCGCACGTGGGCGAAGCGCACGACGAGCACATCGCGCACGACGCGGGCGGCGCGCACAGTGTGGATGAGCACGGGCACGGCGCTCACGGCCACGGCTCGCACGTCCCGCACGAGTCTCCGCCTTCGATGTGGGTGCCGCTGGCGGTCCTGGCCGTGCTCGCGACCATCGGCGGTCTGATAGGCATCGGCCCGGCCTTCACCGGCGGCTCGCACGCGGGCGGGCGCGTCAACATAGTCAACTGGCTGGACCCCGTCATCTGGAACCCGCAGACGCGCGCCTTCGGACGCGAACACGAGGCCGCGGGCGAGCCTGCGGCTCACGCCGCGAGCGCCGAAGCGCCACTGGCTTCGGACGCGCCGCACGGAACGGCGGAGCCTGTGCGCGAAGGGGCTGGCGGCGAAGAAGGGGCTTCGCCCTACGGCAACACCGGGTTCAACCTGGCACACGCCGCCGAGAATGCCCTGGGAAGCCACGGGGCGGCGGAATGGCTGTTCATCGTCATCTCGCTCATCGCCGCCGGCATAGGGATGGGTTTGGGCTGGCTCTTCTACGTGAAGAGCCCGAGTTTGCCGGACGTTTGGGCCGCGCGGCTTCGACCTCTCTACCGCGCGAGCTTCAACAAGTACTGGGTGGATGAACTCTACGGCAAGCTTTTCACGCGGCGCACGATGGATTTGGCGCGCGGCGTTTACGCCGTCGATTCGAAGGGGATAGACGGCGCGGTCAACGGCACGGCGTGGCTGACGCGCACTCTCTCGCGCATCACGGGCGGATTCGACAGGTACTTCGTGGATGGGCTCGTCAACGGCATCGCCAACTTCATCGGCCGCCTGATGTCGCGGCTGCTGCGCGCGGGGCAGACGGGTCTGACGGCCAACTACGCGCTCGTGATGGTGCTCGGCCTCGTCGTCGCCGTCGCGCTCTTTTTCGGCAAAGACCTTTGGAATGCAGTTTTCGGTTTTCAGTTTTCAGTTTTCAGCCTCCTCCGGTAGCTGACGTCTGAAGAGCTGATTGCCGAATTGATTAACTGAAAACTGAAAACTCGAAACTGAAAATCGACCATGAGATACATTCTCTCCATCGTCACCTGGCTGCCCGCCGTCGGCGCGATCATCATTCTCGCGCTGTTCAAGAAGGAACAGGGCAGCCTGATTAAGAAGTTCACGACCGCCTGGTTCGGCCTGACCTTCATCGCGTCGCTTTTTCTCTTCACCTACGACAAGGCGAAGGGCGGGATGCAGTTTCTGGAAGACCTGCCGTGGATTCCGGTCATAGGGGCGCGCTACCAGATGGGAGCGGACGGCGTGGCCGTGCTCCTGATCGTGCTCACCACGCTGCTCGGCGTCATCGCCGCGCTCTCCTCCTGGAAGTACATTGAGAAGCGCGAGAAGGAGTACTACGTCCTCTTACTCCTCTTGCAGACAGCCGTTGTCGGCGTCTTCTCCTCGATGGACCTGTTTCTCTTCTATCTCTTCTTCGAGGTCTCGCTCGTCCCGATGTACTTCCTGATCGGCATCTGGGGCGGGGAGCGTCGCCTCTACGCGGCGATAAAGTTCTTCCTGTACACGCTGGTCGGCTCGGTCGTGATGCTCCTAGGCGTTTTGAAGATGTATTTCCTGACGCAGGACACTGCGCTCACTTCGCAGATTACGCAGGCGACCGTCAACAACCTGGCCGGAAACGGAGACGCCGCGGGCCTGGTCGCCAACACCTTGCAGGCCGCGGCCGCGAACGGGACTGGCACATTCAACATCATCTACATGCAGGCGATGGGCTCCGTCATGCCTATGGGTACGATGCAGGTCCTGCTCTTCTTCGCCTTCGCCTTGGGCTTCGCCATCAAGGTGCCGATGTGGCCCTTTCACACGTGGCTCCCGGACGCGCACGTCGAGGCCCCGACCGCAGGCTCCGTCATCCTCGCGGGCATCCTGCTGAAACTCGGCACCTACGGCTTCTTCCGCTTTAATTTGCCGATGTTCCCGGCGGCCTCGCACGACGAAAGCTACTTCGGGAGTTTCGGCGTTCGCAGCATAATGATTCTGCTCGCCATCATCGGCATCATCTACGGGGCGCTGGCCGCAATGTATTTCGTCGTCAAAAAGGACGGCGACGTGAAGAAGCTGGTCGCCTACTCTTCCGTCTCTTCGATGGGGATTGTGATGCTGGGGCTCTTCGCCCTGAACCCGAATGGGGTCAACGGCGCGGTGCTCCACATGATTAACCACGGCATCTACTCTGGAGCGCTCTTCCTGCTGGTCGGCATCATTTATGAGAGGCGGCACACCAGGAACGTCGCGGAGTTTGGCGGGCTCTCGCACGTCATGCCGGGCTACGCGGCGGTCTTTCTGGCGATGGCGATGACGGCCATCGGATTGCCGCTATTGTGCGTCTTCATCTCGGAATTTCTGGCGATGCGAGGCGCGTTCGAGGCCAACCCGTGGTGGGCCGGTTGGGCCGCGCTCGGCATCATCCTCAACGCCGGTTACATGCTCTGGCTCTACCAGCGCATGTTCTTCGGCAACATCGAGAACCCGAAGAACAAGAATTTGCCGGACATGACAGGGCGCGAGTGGGCCTACATGACGCCGCTCATCATTCTCTCGCTCTGGATCGGCGTGTACCCGAAGACGTTTGTCGATTACATTCAAAAGCCCGTCGCGGCGGTCGTCCGCCAGGTGAGGCCAGACTATCCAATGCCGGGCGCGCCGCCACCGGCAGGGCCTGCGGCTCCGGCGAGAGCGGCAACAGAAAGGCAGAATCCAGAAGCCAGTATCCAGAATTCAGAATGAAAGGTTGAAACCTTCTTTCTTTTATTCTGACTCCTGGATTCTGACTCCTGACTTCTGATTTTATGTTTCTTCAAGCCAACAGTACAGAGCTTTTCAACCTGAGCGATCTGCAACTGATCGCGCCGGAGATAATCCTGGCCGTCTGCGCGTGCGTCGTGCTCGTGATGGAGGTCGTCCTGCCCTACAAGAAGAGCAAGTTGACGGCCTACTTCTCACTTGTCGGGATCGCTTTGGCCCTCGTCTCGCTCGTCGCCCTCTTCTTCAGCATGGGAGGACTCCAGAGCCTTGGCAAGGACGCGGCCCCTTTGACCGTGCTCAACGGCTTTTACGGCATGGTGCGGATAGACGGGTTCGCCATCGTCTTCAAGCTGATTTTCCTGCTGGCCGCGGCCCTCTCGATAGCCATCTCGACTAAGTTCCTGGACATAGAGGGCGAGCAGCATGGCGAGTACTATGCCCTCGTGCTCTTTGCGACCATCGGCATGATGTTCCTGGGCTGCGGCTACGACCTCATCTCGCTCTACATCAGTTTGGAGCTGATGGCCCTGACCTTCTACGTGCTGGTCGCCTTTACCAAGCGGCAGAAGCGCTCGAACGAGGCGGCGATGAAATATTTCCTCCTCGGCGCTTTCTCCTCTGGCATCCTGCTCTACGGGATGTCGCTCCTTTACGGCGTGGCGGGCTCAACCAACCTCGGCGACATCTCGGCTGCCGTCAGCAGTGCACTGACTTCCGCCGACCCGACGGGCGCAACGGCCGCGCTGCCCCTACGCCCGCTGCTCATCCTAGGGATGATCGCGATGGCCGCCGGGCTCTTCTTCAAAATCGCCGCCGTGCCCTTTCACATGTGGGCACCTGACGCCTACGAGGGCGCGCCGACTTCCGTGACGGCCTTTCTCTCGACCGGGTCGAAGGCTGCGAGCTTCGCGCTCTTTGCGCGCATCTTCATGGATGCGCTGACGGGGATGCGCGCCGACTGGGCTCCGCTCCTGGGACTCGTCGCCGCCAGCACCATCCTCGTCGGCAACTGGGCCGCCGTGACGCAGGAGAACTCCAAGCGTCTACTGGCCTATTCTTCCATCTCGAACGCGGGTTACCTGCTGCTCGGGTTAATCGCCCAGAACCAGTACGGGAACGTCGGGCTCGTCGTCTACCTGCTCGTCTACACGCTGATGAACCTGGGAGCGTTCGGCATCATCATCAGCCTGCGAAGGCGAGGCATCATCGGCGACAACGTGGACGACCTAACGGGGCTCGGGCAGAAAGCGCCCGGCATGGCGATCATGATGACGGTCTTCATGCTGAGCCTGGGTGGGCTGCCCGTGACGGGCGGTTTCATCGGCAAGTATTTCCTCTTTGGCGGGCTCCTTCAACGCGGCGCGCAGGAGGGGAAGAGCTGGTACTACTGGCTGGCCGTCTGGGCCATCATTAACACTGTGGTCTCCTTCTACTACTACGTGCGCTTCATACGCGCTATGTACCTGAGTGACCGCGTGGCCGACGATCGGCCGCTCTCGCTCTCGCCTGCGCTCAAGACGGCGCTGGTCGTCTCGCTGGTCGGAATTATTTTCATAGGCATCTTCCCGCAACCTTTCATCGACGTCGTGCAGAAACTCTGGCACCCGTAAGCTCTGACACCTCTAGCCCCGCATGCTGCCGCAGGGCTCGCACCCCTCGAAACTTCAGGCAGCAACGGTCAGTCACCATCAAACAGGAGGTCACGAACATGAAAAGAAGTCGCACCCGCTTTTCGTTTCTCATCCTCGCACTGACTTTAATTACCCAACTCTCTCTTTTCGCCCCGTCGGTCGGGGCACAGAACTCGAGCTCGTCCACGATGGCGGAACCCAGGATGCAGTCCGGGCCTGAAATTCCCGGCGGTCGGTGTCGCCGCAGGTGTCGAGACATGTACCGCAGATGCCTCTGGTCTGCCGGCAACAATCGGGGCCGCAGGCGCGCCTGCCAGGTGAGGTATAGAAACTGCTTGCGCCGTTGCCCGCAATAGGGGCCGGTTTGTTTGGGGCGGCGGTTCAAGTAGAATCGTCGCCCCAAACCTTTTATGTGGGTCTTCTACCTCTTCGCCGCGCTGCTCGTCCTGCAATCCGTCATCTCGCTCAGCGGCGGCCTGAACTATCTCTCTTACATCCGGCACGAGACGGCCAAGCCCGCGCCGGACTTTTCCCCTTACGCCTCCATCATTGCGCCCTGCCGCGGACTCGACCAGGGCTTGCGGGAGAATCTCCTGGCCCTCTTTCGGCAGAACTACCCGGCCTACGAAATCATCTTCGTCACGGACGACGAGCGGGACCCGGCGCTTTCCATCATCGAAGAGGTGCGCCGCGAGATGAGCGACTTGCCAAGAGTCGCGTCCCGCGTGGTCGTCGCGGGAGCAGCCAAAGCTTGCGGGCAGAAAGTCCACAACTTGCGCGCCGCCGTGCTTGAGGCCGACGCGCAAAGCGAGGTTTTCGTCTTCGTTGATTCGGACGCGCGCCCGCACAGGCAGTGGCTGGCGTCTCTGGTCGCGCCGCTCGCCGACGAAACATCTGGCGCGGCCACTGGCTATCGCTGGTTCATCCCCACGGCGGGCGGATTTGCTTCGCACCTGCGGGCCGTCTGGAACGCTTCCATCGCCTCAGCGCTCGGGCCGCGTGGAGACAAAAACTTCTGCTGGGGCGGGGCGACCGCCATCCGCCGCGCCACTTTCGAGCGAGCACGCGTGTTGACAGAGTGGGAAGGGGCAGCCTCGGACGACTTCGCGATGATGCGGGCGCTTCGGCGCAGAGGACTTCCGATTCACTTTGTGCCAGCCTGCCTGACCGCTTCACATGAAGACTGCGGCTTCCGAGAGTTGCTGGAATTCACCACGCGCCAGTTGAAGATTACGCGCGTCTACGCACGGCACCTCTGGCTCATAGTCCTCTTCAGCAACCTGCTCTTCGTCCTCATCTTCTTCGGAGGCATCGGTCTGATTGTCACGCGCGCGGCCCTGGGGCGCTCCTTCGTCGTGCCGCTTTCGTTCGTCGTCGCCCTCTACGCGCTCGGCAGCCTGAAGGCTTACCTGCGCTGGCACGCCGTCAACATCGCTCTCGCGCCGTACAGGCGGGAATTGCGCGCGGGTTGGCTGGCACACCTCTTCCTCTGGCCCCTGGCCTCCGCGCTCTACCTCTATAACGCGCTCTCGGCGCTCCTTTCGCGCCGGATAGAATGGCGCGGCATCACCTACGAATTGAAATCACCAGGGGAAACTGTCATTATCAAGAAAGTCTAGAGAGTCTGGAGTCTGGAGTCTGGAGTCAAAAAGCAGTTCCTGTTTTGGTCGTGACCTAAATTGATTGACATAACATGATCTGGGGAAACCTGTCCGAAAGCCCCGAAGGGGCGCAATACGATAGCCTGGGGCATCGCCCCAGGTCACAGACCGTCCATTA
>DATEMM010000287.1:0-2075 GCA_035275605.1 Pyrinomonadaceae bacterium | reverse complement strand
ATCCGAGACGACGAAGGCGGCCGCTTCCTTAATCGCTTCCGCCAGAACTTCTATGAGGCGCTCTTCCGTGGCGGCGTCCACGGGGTCGCGCCGCTCGCGGTCGGCGCGCACCACCGTCTGGCTGTGCGCGATGATGCGCGTCTTGAGTGTCGTCGGGCGGCCCTCGTCCAGGATCAGAGTGTCGTCCGCCGAGCCCAGGTCTTTCAACTCCGCGCGCAGGCGCTCTCCTGCTCGGTCGTCGCCCGTCACACCGATCACCCTGGCCCGCACGCCGAGCGCAACGGCGTTGGCCAGCACATTCGCCGCGCCGCCCAGGTGCACGGACTCGCGCCGAATGTCCACCACCGGCACGGGCGCTTCCGGGCTGATGCGCGTCACGTCGCCCCAGACGAACTCGTCCAGCATCACGTCGCCGTAAACGACAACCGTGCGCTCGCTCGCGCGGCGCAGGAGTTCGTCGGCGCGCTCTCGTGTTATCTGATTCATAAAGCAGTGGTCGGTGGTCAGTAGTCAGTGGTCAGTAAGAATCAGTCTTTAACTGACCACTGGCCACTGACCATCGACCACTTTATTAATCGCCGCCGTGACCCGCTCGACCGGGATGCGGCGGATGCATTCGGGCGCGTCGAACTCGGAGCAGGTGTAGCCGGGGCAGGGCTGGCACGCTAATTCTTCACGGACGACTTCCGACGGGGCCGTGGCCCAGGGCCGCCAGTGCGCGATGTTGGACGAGCCGAAGATGACGACCGAAGGCGTGCCGACTGCCGCAGCGATGTGCGCCACGCCGCTGTCGTTGCCGACGAAGAGGCGCGAGCGCGCCGCGAGCGCCGTAACTTCAGGTAGCGAAAGGTCCGTGAAACTCTTGAGGCGGACGCTAGATTCCCTGATGAGCTCCGCGATCGTCCGTCCCTCATTCGCCCCGGCGACGGCGACGCAATCGAAACCTCGCCTTGAAAGCTCCTCGACGACACGCGCGAAGTTAGAGGCCGCCCACTGCTTCGTCTCGAACGCGGCGGCCGGGTGAATGAGCGCTAGCGGTTTCGACGCATCCGCTTGCGCCGCTCTCAGCCTCTCGGCCACGCTCGCGGCGGCCTCCTCCGTCACACAGAGTCGCGTGCGCGGGCGGTCAGAGACGGGCACGCCGGTCCAACCGAGCAGTGCTAGCTGCTGTTCGACCGAATGCGTCTTCGGCGTGCCCCACAACTCTGTCGCGGGCGGCGCGGTGTGATTGAGCAACCGGCTGTACTGATAATCGCTGTAGCCCACGCGATGCTTTGCCCCGGAGGCGCGCGTCAAAAGCGTCGCCGTCGTCCCTCCGTGAAGGTTGTAGGCGACGTCATATCGTGCGGAGCGTAGCCGGCGGGCCACGCGCGCGCGCGAGGCAGTGCTCCCGCGCTCGACCTCTATCACTTCGTCCACGGCGTCGAAACCTTCGAGCAGGGGAGCGACCCAGCTTTCGAGCAGGATGTCTATCCGCGCGTGCGGGAGAAAACGGCGCAGGGCATAAAGCGACGGGGTCGCAAGCACCGTGTCCCCGATTGAGCGCAGGCGCACGACGAGCACGCGCCCGACTTCACTCCAATCCCAGCGCGCGGGCGCGAGCGGACGGGCCTTGCTCTCTGCGGGCGACAGGTCGCCACAGAGGGCGTGCAGGGCGGGCGTCGCCTGCTCAGGCTTTTCCAGCAGGCTCTTCATTCTCGACAACTGCTTCGTCAACCAGCATCACCGGAATGTCGTCGCGGATGGGATAGACGCGCTTACACTCTACGCATTTCAGACCGCTCGCGTCGGCCTTCAGCTCGACTTTCGCCTTGCAGGCCGGGCACGCGAGTATCTCCAACAAATCTTGACTGATTGCCATTAGCTGAACCTCTCGATTATTTGGCCGCGCGAACCTTCTACGAAAGAGAGCAAGATTAACAGAAAACGGCGGCGAAGTGATAAGCGACAAGAGATAAGAGAAAAGTGATGAGTGATGAGTCAGCCCCGTCAGGGGCGACGGATAATAGCCCAGGGCTTTAGCCCTGGGAACAGCATGGGATAAAGGTGAGAGCCCCGTAGGGGCGACCGATTCA
>DATEMM010000286.1:0-2695 GCA_035275605.1 Pyrinomonadaceae bacterium | reverse complement strand
GAGAAAGAAATCTTCGCCGCGCCCACGCGCCTCAGCGTTTTTAGAAGCGAAAGGAACTCTTTTACTCAGATGGACAGCAGATATTACCCAGGCGTCGAGGCGGACGCGCCGAAATTGATGAGAGAGCTGCGGGACCTCTTTGACGAGGACTATCAGGTGCAGACCATGCAGGTCGCGGCCGCCAGCGTCTTGCAGGCGCGGAAAGAAAGTACACTGCGCGAGCTGACCGGGATGTCTTCGGCGCTGACCATCAAAATCACGCCCGAGCACGGGGGCACGCGCATAGAGATAGGGATGCAGAAATGGTTCGACAAGGCCGCGTTGGCGGCCGTCGCCGTCATCCTCTCTTCCGGCCTGCTGCTCGCGCTGCCGGCGCTCGGCGCGTACTGGCAACACAGGCTGACCGAAGACGCCTGGAAGATTATAGAGGCACACATAGCGACCCTGGCCGGCGGGTACGTGCCGCCTTTGCCCGGACGCTGCGGCACCTGCGGCGCGGCCAACAGCGCCGGCTCTGACTTCTGCTCGACCTGCGGCGCGAACATGCGCGTGGGCCGCACCTGCAGCGACTGCGGCGCACTCCAGAAAGACCCGAAAGCAAGATACTGTAATCGCTGCGGCAAAGCATTGGGGAGCGGAGACTGGAAGTAAGAAAGTGATGAGTGATGAGTACTGAGGAGGAAGAAGTGAGCAGTAAACAGTGAGCAGTCAACAGCCCCGTTAGGGGCGAAAGAGAATAGCCCAGGGCTTTAGCCCTGGGTATCATGCCTCATAAATATTACGAGCCCCGGAGGGGCGACCGAATCAGTCGCCCCTCCGGGGCTCTAAACATTTATCTCATCGTATCCCAGGGCTAACGCCCTGGGCTATTGTCATGCCGCCCCTAGCGGGGCTCTTTGCGACAACTCCGCTGACGTTGAATTAAACTACTCATCACTCAACACTCATCACTTCTTCACTTTCTCTTTTCCTTCCTGCTTGTGTTCGTACATCGCCGCGTCGGCCTTGCGGAGCAGGTCTTCGATGGAGAGGTTGCTGGAGGGGTCCAGGAGCACTATGCCGACGCTCATGGACAAATCGTAAGCCAGCTCGCGGCGCGCGTTGAAATCATGAATCTTCTCCTGCAAGCGCGCCTTGATGGTTTCGGCGTTCTCGTTCGAGGCGGCCAGTGCCAGGACCGTGAACTCGTCGCCGCCGAGGCGGGCGACGATGTCCGAGGTGCGAAACGTCTGCCGCAGAATCTCCGCGGCCTTGACGATGCCGCGCGAGCCCTCGTGATGTCCGAAGCGGTCGTTAATCTGCTTCAAGCCGTCCAGGTCAGCGAAGATGAGGACGAAGCGCTCGTTCGTCCGGTCGGCGTGCTTTAACTGCTGCTCGACGAGCGTCAAAAACCCGCGCCGGTTGTAGAGCCCGGTCAGGTCGTCCGTCAGCGAGAGGCTGTGCAACTCCTCTATGGCGCGCTTGCGCTCCGTCATGTCGCGCGCGATGGCCTGAAAGCCCACGACGCGCCCCTGCTCCAAGACAAGCTGCGTATTCTGGCCCAGCCAAATCTCCTTCCCTTCTTTCGTCAGGACGGGAATCTCCAGGTAAGCGTTCGGAATCTTCTTGATTAACTGGCGGCCGTAAAACCTCTCCACCTGTTCGCGGAAGTCCGGTTTGACGAGGTCCAGGTAGTGACGGCCGACCAGCTCCTCCTCGGAGAATTTCAGCGTCTCTATGCTGGTCGGGTTGACGAAGAGGAGGCGGCCCGCGGCGTCCGTCCGGTAGATTAATTCGCGCGCGTGCTCGATCAGATACTTCGAGCGCTCCTCGCTCTCGCGCAGCGCCTCCTCGGCGCGTCGCCGTTTCTTGATGTCGCGCCGGATGGCCAGATAGCCCGCCGGCAAAAATCCCAGCAGCAGCGCGCCGAAGAGTGTCAGCGTGATGGTTGTGTTACGCGCGCTGGCGCTAGACTCTACGCGCCGCCTTTCAAGCAGATTGTTTTCCCTCTCCCCCATCTCGCCAATGAGTTGGCGGACAGCGTCCATCACCTGCTTGCCGCGCCCGGTGGAGACGACTCGCTCGGCCGCTGCGAACCCGCTCGCCCGGCGAAGCTCTATCACCTCCGACATCAGCCTGAACTTTTCCTCCACCTGTCGTTCGAGTTCTGCGAGGCGGCGCTGCTGCCCCTCGTCGCCGGCCGCCAGTTCTTTGAGCCGCTCAAGGCGGGCGTGTATGTTCGGCAGGGCAGCGAGGTAAGGCTTGAGGTAATCCTCGTTGCCGGTGATGACGTAGCCGCGCTGGCCCGTCTCCGCCTCCTGCACGACGAAGAGCATAGCGTCCAGCTCATCCTGCACATCGTGCGCGCGCGCGACCAGGTTGCTATCGCGTATGAGCTTGCGCGTGTTGCGGTAGGAGACGACCCCAACCACCAGCAGGATGGCCAGCATCACGCCGAACGCGGCGGCCAATTTCTTTTCGACACTCCAACGCATCTTTCAGTCTTGCAATAAGAGATTCCTGGCAGGTCGCGAGGGGAGGGCAATCATACTTTAATCGCCCTGGATTTCAAGGGCGTGCGCCCTCATTGTTGACGCCGAAAGAGCGTCCCGGCGTTGCCTTGGATGTTAAACGACGAACGCGAATCCGCAATCGTTTCAATCGTGCCTGAGCGCCTTGACCGGGTCGATGCGCGCGGCGCGCGCCGCCGGGTAGA
>DATEMM010000285.1:0-10536 GCA_035275605.1 Pyrinomonadaceae bacterium | reverse complement strand
GCCGTTTGCCCGAACTCGAAGCGCCCGCGCCTTGGCGGCATCAGGGTGTAAACGAGCCTGGCTTTCGTCCCCGCCACAACCCGCACACGTCCTTCGCGCATGTTCGAGAGCTTCATCTCCGGCGGGTACTCGTCCTTGAGGTGCAGCGTCACCGGGCGATTGGAGTTATTCAGGAGCTTGACGTGCACCTCTGTCTCCGCGCCGACGGCGAAGCGGCCGCCGAACCCACGCTCCACGGAGAATCCAGCGGGCAGACGACTCGTCTTCGAATCCACGAAGGCCGCGACCAGCAGCGCCGCGTCATAAAGAAGCGTCACCCAACGCAGCACCGGACGCTGCCACGACAACGAGAGCGGCACGAAGCCCGCGACGAGCAACACGTAAAAGAGTTTGGTGAAAACGAAAGGCATGAGCAGTCGTCAGTGGTCAGTGGCCAGTGGTCAGTGGTCAGTTAAAAGAAAAACGCTTTTGTCTTAACTGGCCACTGACCACCGACCACTGACCACTATCTTGGTACTTCCGTCGATTGCAGGATGTCGCTGATGACGGCGTCGGGGGTTGCGCCGTCGAGTTCCGCCTCGGCCCGCAGAGAGAGGCGATGGCGAAGCACCGGGCGCGCGATGTCGCGCACGTCGTCTGGGGTCGTGAACTCGCGCCCGCGCAGGGCGGCCAGGGATTTCGAGCAGAGCAGGAGCGCGACCGCAGCGCGCGGGCTGGCCCCGTAAAGCACAGAGGGGTGAGAGCGCGTGCGCCTGACGATGTCTACGACGTAGCGCTGCACGCCCGGCTCCATGCGGGCGTTGCGCACCTCCTGGCGACAGCGCAGGATGGCGTCTGCGTCCGCCAGCGGCTTGATGTCTATGTCTTCAAGGCGGCGCGAATTAAAGCCCGCGTCCCAGTTGGCGATGACCTGTAGCTCTGCGTCCTGCGCCGGGTAGTCGAGAACGATTTTCAGCAGGAAGCGGTCGAGCTGCGCCTCCGGCAAAGGGTACGTGCCCTCGTACTCGATAGGGTTCTCCGTGGCGAGCACTGTGAAGAGGGGCGAGAGGTGGTGCCCCTCGCCGTCAATCGTTACCTGCCGCTCCTCCATCGCTTCGAGCAGCGCCGCCTGCGTCTTCGGCGGCGTGCGGTTAATCTCGTCGGCCAGCAGCACGTCCGTGAAGATGGGGCCTTTGCGCAGGGTGAAGTCCGAGGTGGCGACGTTGAAGACGTTCGTGCCCGTGATGTCCGATGGCATCAGGTCGGGCGTGAACTGGATGCGGCTGAACTGCGCGCCGATGATGCGCGAGAGCGTCTTGACGGTCAGCGTCTTCGCCGTGCCGGGGACGCCCTCAATCAGCGCGTGCCCCTCGGCAAAGAGCGCAACCAGAATCTGCTCGATGGCGTAGTCCTGGCCGACGATCACCTTACGCAGCTCCGTCAAGATATGCTCGACGGTGGTGGAGACGTATTGAAGCAAGAGTCAAGTAAGTACTGAGTACTGAATACTGAGTACTGAGAAAAAGCTTTTGTCTTTTCACTCAGTACTCAATACTCAGTACTCAGTACTCTCCCTTCGTAATTTACAAGAGCGAGTTCTGTTGCAGCCCTTCGGCCGCCTGCCGGGTTTCGCGCGAGCGCATGCGTAGACCCAGGGCGCGTTCGACTTCGCGCAGTTGCGCGATCAGTTCGAGAGATTTCCGGCCGTCAATGGGTGCGCCGTTGATGGCGTCTTCGCACTCGCGCATCAGCGTGTCCAGCTTCTGGCGGTCGAGCTTGCCGGAGCGCGCGGCGACCCGCGCTGCGATTTCGGAGCGCGGGCTATTGTGACTAAGACCGGCTTGGCGCACAAGCACGCGGCGCAGCCTCGTGTAAATATTCTCGATGGCCAGGTCGTAGGCGCGTGCCCGCTGTTGCAGCTCGGCCATGGAAGCGACGAACTCAAGGCTCGACCGCCTATCGACGGAGGGGACGGGCAGCGGGCGCGCGAAACGTCGCCCGCGCGTCCACAACAAGACCAGCACGACGAGCGCCCCCTGCGCGAGCATCCACAGCACGGGCGTCCCAGCGAAGTAGTCGAAGAGGTGGTTGCTCGCCGCTCCCCTTCCCTGATGGTACTCGTCGAAAGCGATCAGGCCGTCGGCCCCTGCGACGACGTTGAGCGCCAGTTGCACATTGTCCGCCAGCCGTATACCTCCGTTGGCGACTATGTAAGCGTCGCTGAGGACGACGATGCGCCCGGCACCGTGCGGGTAATCAACCAGCAGTGCGCCCCTGTGGTCTTCCAGGTGCGCGATGGGCGCGGGCGAAGTCAAGGTCGGGTTGATGTTCGGGGTCTTGTTGTCGGTCCCGCCGCCGGAGTTTGGCAGCGTGGAGGGCTCCTCATACTCTTCGTCGTCCTCCGCGTCGTCGTCGTTGGTCCTGGCGGCCGGAGGGGGAGGAGGATCCGCCTCTGCGGAGGGCGCAGGGGCGTTCTCCGAAATGTTGATGACCCCGGCGTAGCGCGAGGGCATGACGGACTCCACGTTGAGCGTCAAAGCGCTCGGCTGCGAGGCGCGCACGAGCGCGACCCCGGCCGTCATCTCTTCGGGCTTGTTGGGATTCACTGTCCCGCGCGGCAGCTCCTGCGCGTCCGTCGAGACGCTCCAGTCTGCGGAGCGTGGCAGCAGGCGCGCGTCCGGCCTCCGGTCGATGATGACGAGGCGGCCCCCGCGCTCGACCCACTTCAAAAGTGTTTTGGCCTCGTCCTCGTTAAAGGGTGCGCGCGTCTTGCCGATGACGACGAACGTGGAGGGAGAGGAGCGGGCGCTCGTGTTGAGCAGCCCGTGTGGCTTCTCGCGCCAGCGCACCACCTGCCGCCCGGACTCCGCGAGCAGGTCGTAGAGGGCACGCGTGCCCGTCGCCCCAGCGTTGTAGGTCGAGCGGTCGGGGTTGAACTCCGTGTCGGGCGAGCGCTCTTCGCTGACGTAAGACGCAGCGTTGAGCAGCACGAGCAACAAGAGCACGACCGCGACGGTGATAACGATGGCGAAACGTTGACGCATAAGAATAAGGGATGAGGGCGGAGGGATGAGGGATGAAATAATGCTTTTACTTCATCCCTCGTCCCTCATCCTTCATCCCTTAACAAACTCGCTGTTTTCAAAGTCTGCTGATAGTTGGAACGAAAAGCGGTCCAGTCTTCGGGGGTCGCGGGCACGAACCCGTACCAGTGGTTCTCGAAGCTGCTGGTCAGCTTCTGCATTTCGTTAAGCAGGGGTCTCTTCTCGCGGACGGCGCGCAGGTAATCGTGGTTGGTCTTGTGCTGCGCGAGCGTGATTACTTTGCGGTCGCCCAGCTCGCACAGGAGCGCGATGTAGCCTTTGCGAATCGCCGCGCGAAGCTCTCCCCGGCGCGCCAGCCCTTCGGCCTCCGCGAGAAGGTCCGCCGCTGTTTGATCCGGCGCGAGCCGCTCGCCGAGCACGATGCGCGCCCCGCGCTTTTGGCGTCCGGCCTCGCTCTTGCGTTTGAAGAAGGGGAGAAATTTCAGGACGGCGTAGGCGAGAACGCCCGCGGCCAGCCCGAAGATAAGGAGCATGGCGATGAAGGAGAGCCAACTGGATTGACCGGGCTCAAGGGGGTTACGGCTGGGAAACATGCTGGCCAGCCATTCCTTGAATCTCTCCCAGAGGCTCTTTTCGGGCGGCTTCTCAGTGTATTCGCCCCGGCGCAGGATGGCCGCCAGGCGTGCTTTCTCCTGCTCCTTGGTGCTTGCGGCGGCGCTCGCTCTCTGCGCCTCCACTTCGCCCAGGCGATTATCAATCCCGCCCAAGCGTTCGGTGATTCGCACCAGAAGGTCGCCGCGGCGCGAATCGTCCAGCGGCAGCGCCTGGTAATTCCTGAACTCCTCTTCGAGCCAGGAGTTGTTGACCTTGACTCGTCCTCCCTCCCACTCAACGGTCTCCTCTGGCGGGAGCAGCCGTTTGACTTCGTCGAAGGCAAAGCGCGCGCGCGCGGCGTAGGAAGTTACCGTCTCAGCTTCCTCCTCTTCCCAGAGCGCATAAAGCTTATCGAGCGCCTGGTGGATGCGCGACCTGTACTCGGCGAGCGGCGCAGCCGTCGTGCTCCCCGCGGCGAGAAGAATGAAGAGCGCCAGCGCGAACCAGAGCCGCGCAACGCGATTGGCAGCGCGCCGCCCGTGTGCCCGTGCCCAGCGCTGGCCGACGCGCTGCGCTCTGCCCGCGTCGCTTGAGTTTGCGAAGAGAAAGAGAAGAGGCGTCATGTGTCTGTGTTCACCCGAGGCCGAGCGTGGAGCCGCCCGAAAAGGGTTGCGAAGGGGCCATAGGGGAAGATTGCGCACGCGCGCCTGCGTTGGTCGCGTGTGGAGCGTTCGGCGCGCCGTAGAAGTTTGGCATCCCTCCCAATTGTCGCGCAGCGATTAATTCCACGTCGTAGCCCTCCTGGCGCACGCGCTCGTCAACGTACATCAGCGAGAGCCCGAGCATCCACACGGGCGCGAGCAGGATGGCGCTCGCCTGTGTGATGACGCTGTAGCCGACGGCGTACCACATCGGCCAGGTGATGGCCCGCGTCGGCAGGATGTTGACGCCCTGTAGGTAGCCGTACCAGAGGAGCGGGATGATCAAGATCATGAGGGCCGACCAGGTGGCGAACCAGTAGAAGAGGAACATGGCCATCAGCCGCCGCAAGTTTCCGCGCGCCAGCCCGAAGCTGCGGCCCACGGAATCAAAGACCCCGCGCCCCTCGATCATCATCACCTGCGGCACGTAGGCTATGAACTTCACCATCAGGAAGAAGAGCAGGAGCACGAGGAACGTCACAGCCACTATCCAGATGACGACCAGAACGGAGGCGAGCCACGAGGCTGTGTAGGCGCTCGTGTACCTTCCGAAAATGAAAAGCTGTATGACGAGGGCCCAGACGATTGCCGCGATCATGAGGGCTATGAAAATCCAGACAGCGACGATGATGGACGCGCCGAGCAGCCCCCAGAAACGCGCGCGCACGTTGCGGTAGGTCGTGCGCGCCGAGAAAGGCTCGTCCCACAAAATATGTGTGATGAGATTGCGCGCCGCGCCTCCCATCACGATCACGTTGAGCAGCACGCCTCCGATCCAGAGCAGGAGCCCGACGAAGACCATCAGGACATCGCCGCCGGACAACCGCGCCGCGCTCGAACGGCTGCTGATCGTCATCAAGACGGAGCCCGTCGCGGAGATGACGACGGGCGGCGCAGCGACGCGAATCAGAGTCATGAAGTGGCGACGGTAAAGACGCACGGCGCGGTCAATGAGGTCGCCCGCTCCCAACGGAGCCAGGGATAGTTGGTTGACTGCAAGCGGCGTCGCCATTCGTTTCAGAAGTTAGCCCTGAGGGTTTAGGGGTTTAGTCGTGCGCTGCCTGGATTCTATCACAGACCTTTGCGGCTGGCAGCGCATGGATCACTCGCCTTCCAAAAGCTGCGGCGCGCAGATAGCCGAAGTCAAAATCCGAAGCGCCCACGGGTGCTGTAAAGAGGAGGAAGCGCCCATTTTGGGCGGCGCGGAATGTGTGAGATATGTCTCCACAAATCTGGAGACTTAATCCGAAAACTTGTAGATACGCGGCCTGATTTTAATCATTCGGCCAATAAAATGGTTGGTTTGCGGAGGCCCCTCTAAGTGGAATGAGTCTTGCTTCCATCAGGGCCGTCTATCCCGTTGCGTCCCCAGTTCTAGTGACTGACGCTTTAAGTACAAGCCAAAATTCCGGCCCCCCGGGGATGTTTGAAACCGTTAGGTGCTGTCGCGATAAGGGCATCAGGTCGCTTTGCAGCAACTCAGCCCAGAGACTTCTCAGAGCCAAAGACATGGAATTGACCAGCAGAGCTGACAGAAGAGGCGCGAAGCAGCGTGACGTTTCTCAGCAGGGAGCCCGCAATGAATAGATTTATCTTCGCACTGCCGCCCCGCCGATTTGCGTAGGCGGCGTTAACTCAGGTGACGGTCCTACAGGACTTGTTGCCTTAACCAGGAGAGAGAATAGAATGATTAAACGAACCCCTCTACTGATCATGGCGCTGTTTTTGCTGCTGTTCCCGGCAGCGATCTCAGCCCAGGAGCGGTCAGGCGTGACGGGTGTCGTAACAGACGCATCAGGCGCTGTCATCAGCGGCGCGACTGTTACGCTCACCGACACCAAGACCTCTCAAGAGCGGACGACGACGACCGACGATCAGGGCGTCTATCGGTTCCAACAGGTTCCGCCGGGTCAGGGTTATAAACTTACCTTTACCGGCCCAGGCTTCCAGACTCTGATCCTTCAGAACGTCGCCCTCGGCGTGGGTATCACTGAGACCCACAACGCGACGCTGACCGCAGGACAGGTCACGGAAACCGTGGAAGTCACGGACCAGGGCGGAGCCACTTTGAACACGACCGACGCGACCATCGGTAACGTTATCGACGAGCGTCGGCTAAAAGAACTTCCTATTCAGCTTCGCAATTCACCGGCTTCGCTCATCGGCCTCCAGCCGGGCGTGGTCGGAAACAACGTCGGCCTCGGTGCTGGCGCTGGCAACCGCACGGGTTCCGTGACGGGCTCGCGCGCGGACCAGGGCAACATCACCATTGACGGTATCGACGCCAACGACCAGGCCACGGGCCAGGCGTTCGCGACTACGGGCAACGCCCCGATTGACGCGATTCAGGAATTCCGCGCCGTGACGACCAACCCCGGCGCGTCCGAAGGTCGCAGCAGCGGCGGCCAGATCGAGCTCGTGACCAAGAGCGGTACCAACGAGTTCCACGGCAGCCTGCGCGAGTTCAACCGCACGGCGAAGACGGCGGCCAACACCTTCTTCAACAACCGTGCTGGCGTCGCGCGCCCGCAGTTGACCCGCAACCAGTTCGGCGGCTCAATCGGCGGCCCGATCATGAAGGACAAACTGTTCTTCTTCTTCGACTATGAAGGGCGTCGCGACGCACAGGGCGTTGCTTACCTGCGCATCGTTCCGCTTCCGCACTTCCGTAACGGCAGCGTGGCCTATCTCAACAACACGGCCGGCTGCGCGACCAACGCTCGGCTCAACACCGCGCCGCAGTGTATTACCATCCTGACGCCTGCGCAGGTCGCGGCGCTGGACCCGGCGGGCATCGGCCCGAACGCGGCCCTCTTGGCCTTCATCAACAGCCGCTATCCGCTGCCCAACGACCTGACCGCCGGCAACGGCGTCAACACGGGCGGCTTCCGGTTCAACGCGCCTTCGAAGAGGACTGACAACACCTACACGAACCGCTACGACTGGAACGCGACCGACAAGCAGAAGGTCTTCGGCCGCTGGAACATCGCCCGTCGTATCCAGACCGACACGGTCAACACCGTGGCCGCGCAGTTCCCCGGCGATCCGGAACCCGGACAAATCGTCGTCAAGGACTACGCGTGGGTGGTCGGCCACACGTGGGTGATGAGCCCGTCCATCGTCAACCAGGCGACGGTCGGCGCTTCGCGCTCGGGTCTCGAATTCCCGAACAACTTTGAGCCGGCGTTCCCGAACTCCTTCACCTTCGGTGCAGGTCTTTCGGCTCCGTTCGCCAGCATCAGCGACCAGGATCGTTTCGTCCTCGTGCCGACGATCCGCGACGACCTGACCTGGGTCAAGGGCGCGCACAACCTGGCCTTCGGTGCCCAGATCAAGCCGATTGACTCGAAGTCTGGTATCACCAACGACTTCTTCTTCCCGACCATCGGTCTCGGCGGCCAGTTCGCGAACCTGAACTCTTCGCCGACGCTGCGCCCCGCCAACATCGGCGCGGGCACCACGCGCCAGGCCAGCTTTGACTCCCCGTTCGCCTTCATTCTCGGGCGCATCGCTGCGGTCACGGCCAACTTCAACTATGACGTCAACGGTACTCCGTTCGCTCAGGGAACCGGAAAGCACCGCGACTTCAAGTACAACGAGTACGAGTTCTACGGGCAGGACAACTGGAAAGTGCGTTCTGACCTGACCATCACGGCCGGCCTTCGCTGGCAGTATTACAGCCCGCCTTACGAAGCCAACGGCTTCCAGGCGTGCAACGACGTGGACTTCCGCAACCTGTTTGACATCAGACAGCGCAACGGAGCCAGCGGCATCTCCGGCGACACGGCTGAACCGCTCCTGAGCTATGACCTCTGCGGCAAGGCCAACGGCACTCGCGGCTTCTACGAGCCAGACCTGAACAACTGGGCTCCGCGTTTGAGCTTCGCCTACAATCCTTCCTTCAAGGATGGAGTTATGGGCATGCTCTTCGGCGACCGCAAGACTGTGATCCGCGGCGGCGGCTCGGTCGTTTACGACCGCGTCGGCGGCGGCATCACCTTCATCCAGGATCAGGTCTCGTACCTGTTCGACAACTCGAACTCGTTCTCGTTCGGCGGAACGAATGCACGCGCCGCCCTGCTCAACAATCCGCGCTTCACTGGCATCACCTCGTTGCCTGTGTCCGCGCAGCCCACCCCGCCGACCGTCGTCCGTCCGTTCACTCCTTTCGTGGATGGCGGCGTCCCGGTCGGTCTCGCGACGGGCGAATTCAACTACGCTGTGGATCAGCAGTTCAGGACGCCGTACTCGATTCAGTACAGCTTCGGCTTCCAGCGCGAACTGCCCGGCAACTTCCTGCTCGAAATGTCCTACGTCGGCCGCCAGGGCCGCAAGCTCTTCGCGCAGGCGGACGCCGCTCAGATCATAGACTTCATCGACCCGGCTTCGCACCAGTCCATGATCGCCGCCTTCAACGCTGTGCAGGCGGGGTCCACTGCTAACCAGCCGTGGTTTGAGAATCAGGTTGGCTCGGCGTCTCTCGCAAACTACGGCTTGACTTGCCCGCAGCTTGCGGTTGCCGCCGGTCTTGGCGCTCTGACTTCCTGCACCCAGCTCGCGAAGGCTTTGGTCGGGACGGAGCTGGCCATCGGCGAAACTTCCGGCACCGTGTTCGGCCTGTATGCGAACGCGCTGCTTAACCCGAATGTTGGTATGAGCGGACAGTTCGGCACCAACATCTACATCTCGAACCAGGGTGCTTCGAGCTACGATGGCATGCTGCTCAGCCTGCGCAAGCGTTTCTCGCAAGGCTTGCAGTTTGACTTCAACTACACCTGGTCGCACTCGATTGACAACCAGTCGAGCGTCGTGAACACGGTGGCCGGCGGTCTCATCTGCGACCTACGCAACCTTCGGGTCTGCCGCGGTCCGTCAGACTTTGACATCCGTCACCTCGTGAACGTCAACGGCATCTGGGAGCTTCCCTTCGGACGCGGCCGGATGTTGGCTGGCGACGCCCCTGGCTGGCTTGACACGATCATCGGCGGCTGGGAAGTTTCGGGCATCTTTACCGCCCGCAGCGGCCTGCCGTTCAACTTGACCACGGGCGCGTTCCCGGTCGGCTTCAGCTTCAACAGCCCGCCGGCCGTTACCGGCAACGCTTCCGCCTTGCAGGTCAGCATCAACGACACGACCAGCAACACGATCCAGTTCTTCGCCAATCCGACGTCGGCTCTCGACGCCCTCGATTTCCCGACCCACGGACAGATCGGACCCCGCAATAACCTGCGCGGACCGAGCTTCTGGGGCGCGGACATCGCCGTCCTGAAGAACTTCAAACTGCCGTGGTCAGAGAATCAGCGCATACAGCTCCGCTGGGAGATGTACAACGCCTTCAACCACCACGTGTTCGATTTGCCTCCCGCAGCCAATCGCAGCATCCAGTCGGCCTCCTTCGGGCAGATCACTGGCTCCGCGAGCACACCGCGTGAAATGCAATTCGCGCTTCGCTTTGACTTCTAATTAACTCACTCACCATCGAATGAGTTTTTGGGGCTCCTGGGAAACCGGGAGCCCATTTTGTTTTGTGCTTTGAAGCAGAGACAGAGGTTTCAGACGAGCTTTAAAAATTTCGTCCGCGAGCTTTCACTCGCCGGGGACTCTCTTCACGACCTCGAACTCGAACTGGAGTTCCTTGCCGCGGAAGATGTAGGAGAGGTAGAACTCCCAGAACTTGCGCGTGAACCTGAACGAGGGCCAGCGCTGATCCAGGTTGGTGATGAACTCGAACCCGACGGCCCGCCAGAGGTTCGCCAGAGAGACATAGGTGCGAAGGGGTTTGAGCTCGACGTCCGTGTAGAAGGGGAAGAGGCGGCGGTCCTGCATGAAGCAGTTGAAGGTGTAGCTGTTGAAGTGGTTGCGGTGGGTTGGATCCGTCGCCCAGTCGGGGTTCGTGTAATGCGGGGTGACGATCCTGATTCGCCCGCCGGGTTTGGTGATGCGGTGCAACTCCGAGACGAACGCCATCACGTCCGGCACGTGCTCGATGACGTGGCGGCTGATGATCTCGTCAAATTCATTGTCCGCGAAAGGGTAGGGGACGACGCCCAGGTCGTGTATGACGTCCGCGTTGGTGCGCGGATTAAAGTCTATGCCGATGGCGCCAGGGTGCTTGTTGTTCCCGCATCCGACGTCGAGAATCTTTTTGCCCACGGACTCTACGGGCGCTTCAACTTTCGTTTTCGCTTGAGTCATCGAAGAAAGTGGTCAGTGGTCAG
>DATEMM010000284.1:0-5945 GCA_035275605.1 Pyrinomonadaceae bacterium | reverse complement strand
CTATCAAGCTTCTGCTTAAGCGTTAATGTTAGCTTCAAGGATATTCGGATAAATTTTCCAGCAGGCAGGAGGCTCCTGCTCCATCTTCTTTTGCAGTGTCTCCAACTCGAAACGGAAGATGCGGAAAGCGTCAGCGCCTTTTCGGTCGAGGGCCATATAGCCGAAGTCATGCATGAGACGCGTGCGGCTCACATTGAGGTTGAAATTGGCGTTGACCAAACGCTGGTACACATCTTGTGGCTCGCGCTGACCGTTCCTGTAGACGCGTATGGGCTGGACGTGCGTCCACAGTTGATAGTTCCAGAGCCCCGTGCCGAGAGCCTCATGCTCGACCGCCGCCAGGTAGATAAGGGCCGCGATCAGGCGTCCCGCACCCTCGATGGTCGTCTCGTTGCCGAGTACCTTGCGGACGCCGTTCGGGATAAGCCGATCCAACTCCTCGACCCAGCCTTGAACGTTTGCGTCCTCACGCAGTTTCTCGTCCGTTTCGTAGTAGAGGCGCAGGTAGCGCAGGGCGTGGGCGTGCATCACATCAAAGATGGCCCGGCGATTCGACAGGACAGGAGTGTCGAACCCAGCGTCTTTGATGCCCCGCCGCTCCGCGTCGCGCTCCGGGTCTAGGACAATGAAATCGTATTGCTCGTATGTTTCCTCGAACAGCTTACACATCCCGCGGTGAGTGAAGCTGAAGGTCGTTTCAAAATCACCGCCCTTCGCCATCTGGCCTTTGGTGACAATCTGATTGCTGTATTGCGTCCCGTACATGTGCGGCCAGAGCAGCCGTCGCAAGGGATGCGCGGCGGGCAGTTGGTTGCGCGTAGCAATCGCGAAGGGGCCGCCGACGGCCAGGTGAATCCCGTTGAAATGACGCACCAGTGAAACGTGTGTCGTAGCCGCGCAGAGCGCTATCTTCTGTGCGAACTCCCAATCGGGGTCGCCAGGCCTGCACGTGCCAAGGTCACAATCTATTTGCGTGGCTTCGAGTCGGCGCTCCCCTTCGTTGACGCGAAAGAGCACACGGCAGCCAATTGGACGCAGGCCCGCGTGATACTCGTAGCCGTCTAGCTGGCTGAGGTTCCACTGATAGCCGCCTTCGGGCGCTTTTTCCACGTAGCAGGCGTAGGGACTGGCAACACTGATGCGTCCAAGGTCAATGTTGTTCTTATACTCTTCGGGTAGTACGGGCGGAGGAAATAATCTCCTGTGCGCGTCTGTGTAAGCCTCGTCGAACGCCTTCTGCGGGTCGGCGCTGATAGGCGGCAGCCCCGGTTGAGTAGCAGGGAAGACGGAGTACATCCCCACCTGGAACTTGTAGAAAGCGACCTTCAGCGGCTGAGCCTCGTCGTCAGGTACGTGGTCGGCGACAAGAATGTTCGGGATGGGTATGCCCGGAAACTGGCTCGCAAAGCTCACCGCTTTGAGTTTACGGCCGTCGTCGCGCGGGACGGGAATCATCGCCGGCTTGTTGCTGGCGAATTTCCGAGTCGCCAGACCGTTCCAGAAACCTTTTCTTAGTTTCCACATGAGACTATCGCTCAGCTCCTAGCGCGCCTGGCCGACACGAGCCCAGGGCGCGAAAGCGTTATCAACCTTGGCGAGCGCAGGCCCCAGTTGCGGGTAGTGGCGCAGCAGCACGGTCTTCATGGTGTTGTTGTCGAGCCACTCCATCCCGACCTGCGTGTAGACCTCGGGCGTGTAATCCACTGTGAAGAAGCGGTCGCTGTTCAAGCGCCTGGAGGCCATGAGCACGAAGATGCGGAAGGCCGTGTCGCTGAAGCCGAACCCCTTCGGCGGGTTCTCGGCGAAAAGCCCGACCGTCGTGTCAACACGGTCTATATCGCCGTCGTAAACGCGCTTTATCTCTTCGGCCCACTCGCGGTTGGCCGTCATCTCGTCAAAGGAGCGCACCGGCGGCTTGTGGAGCAACTGGCGAAACTGGTTGTACCTCGGCACGCCAAGCTCCCGTGAGCGCAGGATGTCCGTCGCACCTAAATCCATCATGAAGCCGTCAGGCCGCTCGTAGTTTTGCAACGCGCGCGGGAAGTTATGAAGTTGAATCGCGCCGGGGTGCGCGACGCCGAACGAGTAAAGGAGGTCGGCCATCGGTATCTGCTCGAAGAGCTCAGGGATGTGTTTGTCTGATATTTCCTTGAAGCCGCGCTCCTGTAGTATCGCGTCATTCACCGTGGAGCGGAAGACGTAGTCGTCCGGGACGAGCGGGTGCATACGGTAGACGGCGACGAATTCTTCCGTGAGCGAATAGGGGACGCCGAAGTGATCCGTCCTGCCCCCGACGATGCCGCTGATGACCTCGTTCTTGCTGAGCCGCCCGAAGTGGCGGTAAGCCCACTCGCCCGCCAGCCCCCACCAGTTGGCGCGCATGGCGATCTGGAGGGTGGGATGGCCCAGGATGCCGGGCGTCCACTCGACCGTGTGAATCTTGGCGAGCAGCGCAGAGATGATGAGCCGTGCCTTGTCGAACAATTGATCGTCGGACAAAGATGGATATTCGGCGTGCAGGCGGTCGCAAATCGCGTTGTGTTCCAGCGTGAAGAGGTTAAAGTGCAGTGCCAGGCCGAGCCATGTGCCGGGCTCCTCAAGCGCCTTTGGGTCGAGCGGAATGAGGCCGTTTGGCCCAACCTTCAATTTTCCGCCCTCATAGGCGCGCACCCTGTTTTGAACCTCCTTTTTGCTGCCATAGAGTTGCGAGCCGTCCCACCAATGAGTCTCTGTGTTGGCATAAGTCGGCGGCTCGCCGTCGTCAACAGGCGGGCGCGTCGGGTCTGGACGCGTGCGCAAAACGAGCATCGGATTCTCGTGCCACTTGTCGTCCTCTTTGAGCGGCAGCTTCCAGGGATTCTCCTTCGGACTCTTCCCGTGGCTGAACCAGTCGCGAATCATAAACTGGAGCCAAGAGGCCGCGAGCACGTTGAGCGTCGTTGCGGGCGCGAAGGTGTGCCGGGTTAAAAGCTCAAGGCTGACGGTTCGCGGATTCGGTGAGAGAATCGCCGGATCGGGTTCAGGATAGCTGTACTCTATGGGGAAGTTGCGCCCAAAGCGTGTCCCGGCAGCCCCCATCCTCGGGTTCGACAGGTCGTTGAACGTCCCGTCCGCCGTCCGCGCGGTCAGGTGATGCTGACCTTCGGGAATTGGGTCGGGCATTGGAACTGATGGCGCGGAAGAAGTGTCATAAAGATTTTCCGCCCTGAGCGTGTTGCGTATCCCGACCAGCGTCAACATGCCGAGAGCAACGGGCAGTTTGTCCCAGCCGACCGCATGGTCAACCCTCTCAGCCGCCTTGTTGAAAGTCTCAGAGAACCCAGCCTTCCGCGAGACGTAACGGAGCAGCTTCGGCCCCTTCGTGACGGCTACCACACCGATTCCGAGAAGCCCCAGGACCTTAAGCCAGTTTGTACCAGACGATTTAATCATTTCTGCTCCCCTCTTAATATGCCTTCCACAGGCACGAGCAAACCAAGGGCGGCGATTGACGAAAGAAGCGAGGTCGGATGAGTCGTTTTGTGAAGCTAACGAGGGTCAGGCTCTCGTCAACAGAAGGCTAATAGGCAAACAACACCGGAACGATATTTCTATTAAAACTAAATGTCAATGCAATCTGCGGAAACAGTATTGGGGCCGACACTTCTGGGTGATAGGCTACGGCGCCTGGAGCATCGGCAACATCACCGAAGAGGACGTCAAACAATATCTGGAACATCACCGTCACCCGCCCAACGGCCAGGCGGAGGATTTCATTCTGGAATAGGACTTTCACTCTGACTCCTGACTCCCGGCTCCTGAATTCCGCATTAGCGTCACCTTCCCGCCCTCCAGAAGCAGTGTGCGGTCACAGGCCAAGGCCAGGCGCTCGTTATGTGTGGCGACGATGACGAGGGCACGCTCGGCGCGGCAATAAGAGGCGAGCAGGGCGCTGATCTCGTCGCCAGTGTCCACGTCCAGGTTGCCGGTCGGCTCGTCCGCCAGAATCAGGCGGGGCCGTTTGACGAGTGCGCGGGCCAGCGCGGCGCGCTGCTGCTCGCCGCCCGAAAGCTGGTTGACAGCGTGCCGCGCTCTCTCCCTTAACCCCACATTCGCCAAAGCCTGCTCGGCGCGAAGAAAACTCTCGCGCCACCCCGCGCGATGGATGAGCAGCGGCAGGGCTACATTCTCAATTGCCGTCAGGTCCGGCAGCAGATGATGGAACTGAAAGACGAAACCGACCACGCGGTCGCGGTACTGTGCCAACCGCTCCCCGCTCGCGCGCGAGACCTCGAAGTCGTCAAAGCTAATCAAACCATCGTCCGCCCCTTCGAGTCCGCCCAGCACGTGCAGGAGGGTTGATTTCCCCGCGCCGGAAGCCCCAGTGATCGCCAGCATCTCGCCCGCCCCGGCGTCGAAAGAGACTCCGCGCAGCACTTCCAGCTTTGTGCCAGCAGGCGTGCTGAAAGCTTTACGCAGATCGCTAACGCGCAGGAGTTGGCGTGGGCCGCCGGTTTGAGAATCTGGATTCGAGATGTCCGACACTCCGAAAAAGTTCAGCCGTCGCGCAACGCTTCCGCCGGGCGCAGGCGTGCGGCGGCGCGCGCCGGGTAGATGGTCGCGAGCAGGCTCAAAACGAGAGCCAGCAGCACTGCCAGAGCTATGTCCGCGGCGCGCGTGTGAAAGGGGATGTTCCCGATTGAGTAGATGTCCGCGGGCAGGCTCACCAGCTTGTAGCGGTCGCCGACGAAACAGGCCGCGAAGCCCAGCACGAGGCCGAGGATGATGCCGACGAGCCCGAGCAACGCTCCCTCCATGACGAAGATGAGCATGATGCTTCTTGCGCGCGCGCCCATCGCGCCAAGCACCGCGATGTCATTGCGGCGCTCGACGACGAGGAGCACGAGTGTCGTAGTGATGTTGAGCGCAGCCACCAGGATGATGAGGCCGATGATGAAAAGTCCCATCCGGCGCTCAAGCGCGAGCGCGGCGAAGAGCGGGCGGTTGGCCTCCTGCCAGCTAACGGTCGTGTAGGCGTCGCCCAGAAGCTCTCGCAGGCGGGCCGACGTTTGCTCGACAGCGTAGATGTCCCCGACCTCTATGCTGATGACGGAGGCCGAGGGGGCGTCCGCGCCTGCGAAGCTCGCCGCCGCATCGAGCGAGACGTAGACCCAGGCGTCGTCGTACTCGTAAAGGCCGGATTGGAAGATGCCCACGACGCGGACGCGGCGAAAGCGCGGCGCGAGCCCGAGCGGCGTCAACTGCGCCTCGCCCGAAATCACCGTGGCCGTATCGCCCACGCGCAGATTAGCGCGCGAGGCCAGCTCCGCACCCAGCACGGCGCTCGGCAGCGCGGCGTCAGACGGCACCTCGTCAAAGGAAGTTACGGGCGGGCTCTCGTCCTCCGCTTGCTTTCCCTGCTCTTCGGCTGGCGGCGTGTTCCCGGCATTCTGAAACGGCGACGGCTCGTTGAGCAGGGGCTCGATTGTGCCGGAGACCAGGGTGCGGCGGACTTCCGCGACGGCGCGCTTTGAGTCACGGTCCAGGCCGCGCAGGATGGCGTAGGCGGAATTGTTCGGGCCGCTCAGAAGCGCGCCGTCGTAAGTCGTCGGGCTCGCGTCCGTGACGCCTTCCGATTCGCGTATGCGTTTGACGAGCGCGCGCCAGTCGCGCATGGGTTCACCGTCGCGGCGCATGACGGTAAGGTGCGCCGTCCCGCGCAGGATTTTGTCGCGCATCTCGTCGCGAAAACCGTTGGCGAGCGCGAGCGCGACGATCATGGCGGCGACGCCGAAGGCTATGCCCAGAATGCTGGCCAGTGCCGTGGCGCGCGCCAGCCAGCGCGGGCGGCGCGCGCGCAAGTTTCGGAGCGCGAGAAAGAGTTCGTAAGGCATGGGTGAACGCTTTTTAAGAGTAAGCGGGCGGGGCAAGGGAGCGCAACAGAAAAGCGCCGGGCCAACTCGAAC
>DATEMM010000283.1:0-10403 GCA_035275605.1 Pyrinomonadaceae bacterium | reverse complement strand
TGCGGGGAGAATTCTCCGGCGGCCTATCGGAAATTATCTATGGCCGAAACGTTGACCGCCTCCGAAAGTGTCGGCACGAGCTTGCGTGCGTGCTTGTCGTGCTGCATGTTGCGGGCGGCCGTGGTTAAGAGCTGCTCCGTGGTTTCGCCGTCGCCAGGGAAGCAGGCGACGCCGATGCTGATGCCGATTTCAACCGTCTTGCCTGTGCGAACGGAGAATTTCTGAGCGCCGACGGCGGACCGGATGCGCTCGGCAATCATGTTGGCCATCGTTGCGGAAGACATCGGCATGATGGCGACAAACTCGTCCCCGGCATAGCGCGCGAGGATGTCCATCTGCCGCATCTCTTTTTTGATAATCGTGGCGATGGTGGCCAGCACACGGTCCCCTACGGCATGCCCGTAGGCGTCGTTGACCTTCTTAAAGTCGTCCACGTCCATAGAGATGACGGACAGCGATTCTTTGTTCAAGCGCTGGCCTTCGGCAATACGCTGCTCCAGCATCATGTAGAAGGCGCGCGCGTTCGGCAACTCGGTTAGCGGGTCGGTCAGCGCGCTCTCTTTCGTCTTCTCGAAGGTGAGCGCGTTGTTGAGCGCGGACGAGGCGTGCTGGGCGACTGACTCTAAGAGACGCACATGCTCGCTCGTGTACGAGATTCGGCTCTTGGAGTAGAGCGTGATCGCGCCAAAAGCTCCGTCCTCGCGAACCAGCGGCGAGACGAGCACGCCCCTGATGCTCTTCGTAACTTCTTCGGTGACGCCGACCAGGTCCAGCTCGGGCGACGCGTTGCACATAGAGCGCGCGTTGGCTATCACCCACCCGGTAATGCCGTCGCCGATGTTGACGCGCCGCTTGGAGAAAACTTCGGCGTTTTCGCCGGCGACGTGCGCGGGCATGGCCTTACCCGACTTTTCGTCCACGAGGTAAATAACGCAGGTGTCGAAAGGAACAATCGCACGAAGCTTGCTGGAGACGAGTGAGACGGTGTCCTGTAGATTAAGGGATGAGCCGATGGTCTGAGCGATTTCGTGCAGGGCGAAGACTTCACGCTGGGCTTCGGTGATTGAGCGGAAACCGAGCGCGTTGTCGGGCGAGCCGAGCGTCTCGGAGGCCAGGCCAGCGTCCGGCCGGGCTCCGTTCTCGTCCTCGTATGTCTCCGAGGCCACCTGCTCCTGTATATCCTGCTCGGCGATCATGTCGTCGAACTCTTCGACGTGCTCTATGAAGACCTCGACCACACGCGGGTCGAAGGATGACCCGGCCATCTTTCTGAGCAGGGTCAGGGAATCCTCGCGCGTCATGCCTTTACGGTAGGGGCGGTCGCAGCGCGTCGCGTCGTAAAAATCCACGACCGAGATGATGCGAGCCACGAGCGGGATGGCCTGAGCCTTCAAGCCTTTCGGATAGCCCGTCCCGTCCCACTTCTCATGGTGGTAGCGAACGATGTCTTCCACTGGATAAGGAAAGCCCACGCGCTTCAATATGTCGCCGCCGACGGTCGGGTGAATCTTCATCTTGGCGAACTCGGATTCCGTCAGCTTGCCCGGCTTGTTGAGAATGTACTCGGGAACGGCGAGCTTGCCTATGTCGTGCAGGAGCGCACCCGCAATCAACGCCTGAATCTCGGACTCGTTGACCTTGAGCAATCGCCCCATCTCCGTGGCGTAAATCTGCGTGCGGCGGACGTGGCCGTGCGTCGTCTGATCCTTCGCGTCAATCGCTATGGCGAGCGACTCGATGGTGTTCATGTGAAGGTTGGCCATCTCCTGTATGTGCTTGGCCTTCGCTTCCTCGGAACGGCGGACCTCTGACACGCGCTGCTCGTCGAAACGATAGAGGAGGTGTACGAGGCCAATAATCAGGAGACCGACGAAGACGAACGGGATGCTACCGTTGTGCAGTGCCGAATAGAAGAGGGCCGCTGAGGCCGCGCTGCCAACTTCCGTGATGGAGGTCCAGACGAGGCTCTCGCGCGAGAGCGTGAGACGCGTCTTACCGGAATCGAAGGCGATGAAGGCCGAGGCGGCGATGGTGCTCAGGAAGTACTGGACGAGCGCGAGCGCGCAGAGGGGAAGGAGTAGAGATTCCAGCGGCAGGCTTTGTGTGCTCCCGTTGGAGTCCTTCAAAAAGACGTGCACCAGCAATCCGTAAAGCGAAACGGCCGCGTATGTAGAAATGACGGCGGCACCCGTGGTGAAAACGGTTTTGCGTATGTCCCCGGACTTGAATGAGGAGATGAAACCGACGACGGCGGCCAGCAGGACTGCCGGCCCGACGCTGCTTGCGGGCTCGACCGCGTACATCATCGCCGCCAGGAAGATGAAGGCGTCGGCAACGGATTTCTCACTCTGGCTGATACCGTCCGCGCTGGTCACGGAGACGGTGAACCTGCTCGCGACCAGCGTCAAAAGGAGCAACCCGGCCAGCGCCGTCAACCCTGTCCAGCCGGTCAGGGGCAGACCGACGATCGAGATTAGGGAAAGAACCAACAGCACGGAGGCGAGCGCGGCCACGCAGCCTAGAAGTGCGAGAGTTTTCCAGTTTCCTTCCGGCATGGCGAAAATTTGATTCCTCTCAGAAATTGAACACTAGAAGGGAAATTGCTTTGATTAAAGCTTGGTTTGAGGGTGGCATAACCCGGGGCGACAGGTGAAATCTCCCCCGCTTTGGGTCAGAGGTGCGAATTAAAAAATACCCGAGTGCCAAACTAAGTTGGCACATGATTAACAATACTTAATTTAAGGGGATGCGTCAAGGCTTTTCTTAGGGATGGCGTGGGCGGGCGATGGCCGAAATCTCTAATGATTTCAAATTTTTCGATTTATTTCCGGTGATTCTAGTGCTACACTGCGCCCGCCTTAAATTCAACGAGAATTAATCAGCCCGGTTAATCGATTCGGGGCAGGGGCGGACTCCGAAATCCTTTGATTCCGTTAGTCAAAACGGGTACGCATTTCTAAAGCGTTCGAGAGTCTTGAGGCTCTCGGACGAAAGGTTTGGCGGCCAATCGGACTAGTTTTTGGCCGAAATTTTGTGAATTAACCGGCCCGTGAGCTTACTCTCTCTGCCACCAGTCCCGTTTGCAGAGGGCCTATTCTCGCGCGGCTCGAACAACTGACCGAGCTGAGACGGAAGCGTTCCGGCTGAAATGAAAGATAACGCTTCGGCCCCAACTCTCTAACAATCAGACCCTCCGGGGTACAGGAGACAATTTCGATGCGAAGAACCTTTGCTCTTCTCACCTTGCTCGCGCTGGCCGCTCTAGGCATCGGCTGCGGAAGCGAGAACACGAACAACGCGGGTAACACCACGACGACAAATTCAACCAACACGACCACCAGCACCAATACCACGACCACCCCGATGAGCACGTCCACCCCGATGAGTTCGAACACGGGCGGCACCAGCGGTGGTAACATGAATTCCGGCGGCAATATGAACAGGCCGGCCAACGGCAACATGGGCGGCGGCAACATGAACCACAACAGCAGCGGGAATTCGAACAGGCCCGGCAACAGGAATATGTAATTCGAGGCCTTCAGGCTGAATCGAGGAGGCGCGTTGAAAGCTCAGCGCGCCTTATTTTTTAACTCAAGTCTCTCACATCGCCGGACGTGTTCGACCCCTCGGGAAAAGATAAATTGAGCTTCCGCTTCATCACGTCCAACGATGAAGCGCGGACGCTGCTTGAGACGATTGAGCGCGAGCCGATAGTTGGGCTGGACACGGAGACTTACTGGAACCCTGCCACGAACAGGTCGCACGTTTCGCTCGTGCAGATTGCGCCACGCGCGGGTGAAGCGTTGGTCTTTGACCTTCTGTCGGTTGAGGCGGAGCTGCTGCGGCCGCTGGTCGAATCGCCCGACATCACCATGACCGCGCACAACGCGCGCTTTGACGAGGGGATGCTTGTCGGGGCTGGGCTGCGCCCGGCGGCGTTCGTTGACACCTTGAGGTTAGCGCGCTCGGCCCTGCGCCTGCCTTCTTACAGTCTGGCGGGCGTGACCGCGCACCTCTTCGGCATAGAGCTGGATAAGAGTTTTCAGAAGTCCAACTGGCGACGCCGCCCGCTGACCCGAGCGCAACTCGAATACGCAGCTCTCGACGCGCACATCACGCTGCGAGTCTACGACGAGTTGCGGCGCATCCTGACCGAGCAGGGGAAGTTCGACGCTGCCTTGCGCGCAGCTACCTTGATGCCGTCCGCCGGCGAGGAGCGGACACCGCGTAAACGGCGCGCGCCTCAGCCGCCCCCAAGACCCTTGACTGACGAGGAGCGGCGGGCCGTCGCCTCAATGAAAAAATGGAGATTCGCGAAAGCGACTGAGGAGCATGTCCCCGCCTACATGATCTGCCCGGACAAAACGCTGGAGCACCTGGCCCTGGAGAGACCTTCGACGCTCGAAGCCCTGAACGCCATACACGGGCTCGGGCCGTCAAAAATCGCACGCTTCGGCGAAGAACTGCTGGAAGCCCTCAAAGCCGCCTTCGATTCCTGAAGCCCGGCTCCCCGTCCGAAGCGAGACACGCCATAGAGCTATCGAGGCTTTTGAAAGCTAATCTACGCGCCGCCGGAGGCATCGCGGGCTGTGCCGGAAGAGAGCTGCCCGGCAAGCTCCGCCGCGGATGTGGTCGGGCGCTGGCATGCGTAGTGTTCGCAGACGTAGGCCGTCGCGCGCCCGTCAACCATCGAGCGGTCACGAAGGAGCGGCACCAGCCGAGATGAGCTTGCGTCTCCCTCCTCAGCCTGCACGACAACTTTGTTCGGCAGGTATTTGGCCCAGACCTCCTTGATTAACGCGCGCGTCTCTTGCGCGGCGCGCACTCCGATAATGACAATTTCCTTTGGCGTCGAGAGGTGGAAATCCAGCGCGCCGAGCAAACGGCCAAAGGCCGACGGGTAACGATTCAACTGTGTGCCCAGCAGGCGGAAGATGGTGACGGCCTTACGCGTGTAGTCTTCGTTCGCGGTCAGCACGCCCATGTTGAGCAGCACTTCGGCCGCGACGGAATTCCCCGACGGCGTCGCGTTATCCAGATAATCTTTCGAGCGCACGATCAACTCTTCGTGGCTCCGGCCGGTGAAAAAGAAACCGCCTTCCTCCGTGTCCCAGAACTCCTCGACCATCTTGTCGGTCAGCGTGCGGGCCTCCAACAGCCAGCCAGTCTTACCCGTCGCCTGATAGAGCATGATCAACCCGTCAATGAAGAAAGCGTAATCTTCCAGGTAGCCGTTGAGCTTCGCCTGACCGTCTTTATAGGTGCGAAGCAAGAGCCCCTCGCGCCGCAGGTTTTCGAGGATGAAAGTGGCGTTTTTCTCGGCCAGTTCCTTGTAGTCATCCCTCTCCAGTATCGCCGCCGCTTCGGCAAAGCTGGCGAGCATCAGCCCGTTCCAGGCGGTCAGGACCTTCTCGTCACGACCCGGCTTCACCCTGCGCTCGCGCACCTCGAACAGCTCACGGCGTCCGCGCTCCAGCGCTTCCCGCAATCGTTCTGCCTGCACGTTAAATGATTTCGCGACCTCTTCAAGTGTGCGCGTGACGTTCAGAATATTCTTACCTTCGAAATTGCCGCCCTCCGTCACGTCGTAAAAGGCGCAGAAAAGCGCGCCGTCCTCTTCGCCCAGAACCTCTTTAACCTCTGCGACCGTCCAGACGAAGAATTTACCCTCGTGCCCTTCCGAGTCCGCGTCTTGCGTGGAGTAGAAGCCGCCGCGCTCGTCCGTCATCTCACGCACGACGTAGTCCAGGCTCTCCACGGCGATGCGCCGGTAGAAGTCGTCTTTCGTCTGCTGGTAAACGTGCAGGTACAGGCGCGAGAGCAGGGCGTTGTCATAGAGCATTTTCTCGAAATGCGGGACGAGCCAGCGCGCGTCCGTCGAATAGCGATGAAACCCGCCGCCGAGCTGGTCGTAGAGCCCGCCCTCGGCCATCTTGCGACAGGTGTTTTCGATCATCTCCAGGGTCGCGCTTCGCCCCGTGCGGTAATGCTGGCGCAGGAGAAATTCCAGATTCATGGCGGCGGGGAATTTCGGGGCGCTGCCGAAACCCCCGTAGCGCGGGTCGTAGCTGCGTGCGATGCTCCGCTCCGCCGCGTCCAGAAGATCGGTGGTCAGTATCTCGTTGGACTCCCGCGTCTGCCCTATGTTGCGTAACTCCGTGAGCATGGAGACGGCTGTCTCGCTCACCTCATCGGGGCGCGAGCGATAAGCTTCAGCGACGCCAAGCAGCACGCGCGGAAAGCCAGGCATGTTGTAGCGGTCCTCGGGCGGGAAATAGGTCCCGCCGTAGAAGGGAACGCCTTCAGGCGTGAGGAAGACGGTCATGGGCCAGCCCCCGTGCCTCGTCATCATCTGCACGGCGTTCATGTAAATCTGATCCAGGTCGGGGCGCTCTTCCCGGTCAACTTTGATGTTGATGAAGTTCTCGTTCATCAGTCGGGCGATCTCTTCGTTCTCGAAAGACTCGTGCTCCATGACGTGACACCAGTGGCACGCCGAATATCCTATGCTCAAGAGCACAGGCTTATTCTCCTGCCGCGCACGCTCGAAAGCCTCCGCTCCCCACGGATACCAGTCAACAGGGTTATGCGCGTGCTGCAAAAGGTAAGGGCTGGTCTCTTTCGAGAGACGATTGGTATGCTTGTGTTCGCTCATATTTTCCCCGCCGCTTGATCGTTTACTTCCATTCTACATGCAGCGTGCCGCGATGCCTATATCACTCCGCGCCTGACAAAGCTTCGGTTACAGTCGTCGCGAAGGGCGGCCTCCTGCTCTCACTCACGCAGGTGGTGTTGAGCCCCCGAGCAGACCCTTTGGACATGAACTCGGCCACGACGTTGCTGAGGCAGGGGGAGAAGTAGCCGTGTCCTCCCTGCGGGATTGTGACCTGTAGACTGTTCGGGAGGTGGCGCGCGACCTCCACGCCGAGCCAGTGTGGTGAGGCCGGGTCAACTTCGCCTGAGAGCAGCAGCACCGGGGCGTCGGAGTTGACCGCGTTTGTGAATCCGCCTGGCACAGTCGCGCGCGGCCACTCGCGGCAAGCGTCCTGGTGCACCCGCACTCGATAGTCGCCGAGGAAAGTGCCGGCCGTCTCTTTCCTGATCTCCTCTTCTGAAATGAACGGAACACTCTCCGAGCACGTGACCGAGAAATACATGCCGAGCGAAAGTGACTGGTAGATGCCTTGCGCTTGCGGCAGCACCGCCAGGACGAAGGGTTTGAAGTCGCCCTGGTACGCCCGGTGTATGAGCAGAGGGACGGTGCTCGCCGGCCCGAGGCCGTAGAGCATCATGCGTAGCCGCTCTGCGAACACGCCGCGCCCGAGGCTGACCCGTTGCGACTTCTTGCTGACCGGGTTAATCAACTCAATGCTCACAGGCTCCTTCGACAGACGGTCGATGACGGACGTAAACTCCCGTCGCAGGTCAGGGAATGCAGCGTGGCAGGCGGCATCCGCCGCGCAATCGTCAATGAGATGGTCAATCGCGTACTGCGCACCCTTTGCGAACGGGAGCGGCAGTTTGAGGTCCGTCGGCGCGACCCCCGCCAGGACGACGGAGCGGACGTGCTCCCTGTACCGGCGCAGGTAGGCCAGCGCGACGGTCGTGCCGTAAGAACCGCCATAGAGATTTATCTTCTCGTAGCCCAGAGCGCGCCGGACATCGTCCACGTCCTCTATGGCGATGCTCGTCGTATACAATTTCAGGTCGGCAATCTTCTCCAGTTGCTCACGACAGGCGCGGACCTCCTTAGCGGGAAACATGTCCTCGAAGTAGACCCGCAGGTCGTTATCGTCCGTAAAGAGGCTACAAATTAGAGGGTTCGACTCACCCGTTCCCCTTTGATCTACGAAGACCAGGTCACGCTCCTGCCTGAGACGGGCCAGAGGCCCTTCGCCCATGTAACCTGCGAGACTCGCGGCGCCCTGCCCTGGGCCGCCAGCGAAAAAGAAGACGGGGTCCGGGGCGTGCTTCTGTGCCAGGGCGGGCAGGATGACAAGGTTGAGCCCTATCTTGCGGCCACGTTTAGCCGCCCGGTCTTCAAAGACCTCGTACTTGCCGCACCACGCTATTGCCTTGCTGTCGGGCGACTCGCACCGGCGAAGAAAGGAGCGTGGCGGCGAATCGCCCTGTGCGGCAGCTTGTCCAGCTTTAGTCTGAGCGCCCGTCAGGAAACCTGCTGGAAGTACCGCAAGGGTTATAAGGGTGATAAGGATTCTCATACTGAGCTTCATGGCAACTCCTGGCCATAGTCCGCGGCCAAAAATATTTCAGAAAACAGAGATGGGGTTAGGCTGTCTATTTATACCGTAACTTACAGCCCGGAGCTTAGCAAACCAACGGCTTCCTGTTAAATACGTGAAGGGGGCGTCCCTTGATTCGACTTTTTATAAGATTACTCTCTCGCTGACTAGCTCGCCTGCGGCCTGCCGGGCTTCGACTTGGCGGGGCGCTCTTTGCTATACTCGGTGACTGAATAGCCATTCATTTTTTTAGGGCGATCGTCTTAACTAGATAAAGTCACTGGCAGTCTGATTCGCGTAGGAGTTGACGGTTTGGAACGAGAAACGCTGGAAATGGACGTGGTCTTCGTCGGCGCCGGCCCGGCGAATCTGAGCGGGGCGCTGCACCTGGCGAGGCTCATTAAGGAACACGACGAGCAGGTCGCCGGGGGCAAGCGTAAGGGAGAGCCGCTCGGCGAGATAGAGATCGGCGTCATCGAAAAAGGCGCTTACGTCGGCGCGCACATTCTCTCGGGCGCGGTCATGGACCCGCGCGCCTTGAAGGAATTGATGCCCGATTTCGTTGAGCAGGGGGCGCCGCTCGAATCGCCCGTCAACGAGGACTACTTCCTGTACCTGACGAAGTCGCGCGCGATTCGCTCGCCCATCACGCCGCCGCCGCTCAAGAACCACGGCTACTACATAGTCTCGCTCAATCGCCTGACGGCTTGGCTGGGTGAAAAGTGCGAGGAGGCAGGCGTCAACATCTTTCCGGAATTCCCTGGCGCAGACCTGCTCTATGATGAAGACGACCGCGTCGTCGGCGTCCGCACAGGCGACAAGGGGATTGACAAGGAAGGGAAGCCGAAAGCCAATTTCGAGCCCGGCGTAGACCTGCGCGCCAAAGTCACAGTGCTCGGCGAAGGCCCGCGCGGCTCTCTGACCAAACAACTCACGCAGCGACTCAATCTCAACAACGGGCGCGAGCCTCAAGTCTACAGCCTCGGCGTTAAGGAACTGTGGGAACTCCCGGACGACCGCTACCCTGTGGGGCGCGTGACGCATACGCTCGGCTATCCTTCGGACGCGAGGACCTACGGCGGAGGCTGGGTCTACGGGATGCAGAATCGCATCATCAACGTCGGCTACGTCACCGGACTTGATTACCACGATCCGCTGCTGGACCCGCACGCTGAGTTCCAGCGCTTCAAACAGCACCCGTTCCTGGCGCGACTTCTAGAAGGCGGCAAGATGATTCGCTACGGCGCGAAGACGATTGCGGCGGGCGGCCCCTTCGCCATGCCGCAGATTTACGCCGACGGCGTGCTGCTTGTAGGCGACTGCGCAGGCTTTCTCAATTCGCAGCGCCTGAAGGGAATTCACACGGCCATCAAAAGCGGCATGCTTGCGGCCGAAGCCATCTTCGAGGCGCTCCTGGCACGGGACTTCTCCGCCAGGCAGCTACAACGCTACGAGCAGCTAGTCAACGAGAGCTGGGTGATGAAGGAGCTGCGGAAGGTTAGAAACTTTCATGCGGGCTTCCGCCGTGGGCGCTGGCTGGGGATGGCCAACGCCGGGTTGCAATTCATCACGGGCGGGCGCTCTTGGGGGATTTTTGATCGCGCGACGGCCGAGCCAGGGCACGAGGCTTTGGAAAAGCTCTCGGCCTACGGCTACCAGGGCGACCGTATAGAGCAACGCTATGACGGCCTGCGCTTCGACGGGAAACTCACTTTCAACAAGCTGACGGACGTTTACCACGCGGCCGTCGGCCATGACGAAGACCAGCCCGTTCACCTGCACGTGCTGGACACGGAAATCTGCTCGACTCGCTGTGCGGAGGAGTACGGGAATCCCTGCCAGCGTTTCTGCCCGGCCGCCGTTTACGAGATGGTCGAGTCGGGCGAGGACGGTAAGCGCCGCCTCCAGATTAACTTTTCAAACTGCGTTCACTGCAAGACCTGCGACATCATGGACCCCTACCAGATCATCAACTGGGTTACGCCGGAGGGCGGCGGCGGGCCGGATTATAAGGGGATGTGACTGGCACAGCAGCCTGCTGCTTCGCGAGTTAAGGGTTCAAATCTTCCGGGCAAGCTCAAAGTCGAGACTTTGCTCGTATTAGCATCCTTTCATGCGCCTCTCACCTGACTCGCACCAACGCATAGAGTCCTTTCTGCG
>DATEMM010000282.1:0-3563 GCA_035275605.1 Pyrinomonadaceae bacterium | reverse complement strand
GGAATGACTTTTTCAGTTCTTCCCTTGCGTACTAATAAACGTGCGACGTTATCTAAGCGTTGCGCCACAATCAACAACCAGATCTGTTAAGGAGAATTTCTATGAAGACCCTGTCTACCAGTCTTAAAGTTCTAACATGCGCGATTTTCATCATTGGGCTTTCTTCCCTTGCGCAAGCACAAGCCACCCGCACCTGGGTGTCCGGCGTCGGGGATGATGTCAACCCTTGCAGCCGCACCGCGCCGTGCAAGACCTTCGCCGGTGCTATCTCGAAGACCGCGGCCGGCGGCGAGATCGACGCGCTCGATCCGGGCGGCTTCGGCACCGTCACCATCACGAAGTCCATCTCGATTGACGGCACGACCGGCGCAGGCTTCGGCTCCATCCTGGCGAGCGGCACGCAGGGCGTTATCGTCAACGACAGCTTGAGCGGGTCGCCCAACTCGGTGGTCGTACACCTGCGTAACCTCTCGATCAACGGGGCGGGGACGACGCTTGGCACCAACGCCATCGCCGTCGTCTCGGGGAACACCGTCCACGTCGAGAACGTCCGCATTCAGCGGTTTTCGGGCGACGGAATCCGAGTGACCACCCCGCAGCCCATCCGGCTGATCGTGAGGGGCACGCACATCTCGGAATGCGGCGGCGACGGCATCGAAATCGCTGGCACAGCCCCTTCGGCCAACGCGGTCTCGGTGGACAACAGCTCCATCACGCGTTGCGGCAACGGCGTGCAGGTGTCCAACCGCGCGGTGGTGGCCATCAGCAACTCGGTCCTCTCTCTGAACAACGCGAGCGGCACCAGCTCTGCCGTCGATACCAACACGGCAGTCGTCGGCGGCGCGATCATCAATCTGGAGAGTTGTCAGGTCAATAACAATTCCATCGCGATTAACGCCAGGACTAACCAGGCGGTCCGCTTGAGCAACGTCTTCATGACGGGCAACGCGAACGCCTTGAACTTCGCTGGCGGAACCATCGCTTCGTGGACCAACAACAAGATCATCGGCAACACGGCGGGCGAGAACTTCGCCGCGCTGACAGACGTCCTCCCGCAGTAACACCTAAGGGCCCGGCCCGTTTCACGGCCCTCCGTTCACGCGCTCTCAGGAGTGCGCGGACGGAGGGTCGTCCTTTTGTCTTTACGACCGATAGAGAGAGCGGCCGTAAACCCTTATGCCTCTATGTCCGCGCTGCTTGACGAATATAAAGGGCTGTGCCTACACTAGCGCCCACATTGGAACCGTTGAGATGATGATTCAAATGCGCCGAACTCGTAGCTTCCCCACTGGAGGTGTGAGTCAATTCTACGAGCGGCCCGTTTGAAAGCTTTGAGCTTGATGAATTTGACGCCCGCTGAAAAGGCCAACCCGCTGCAGTCCGCCACCGCACAGATTGCCAAAACGACTGAGACAGCACTGCCCGGCCAGGGAGCAACCCTCCTGTCCGGCGAGCCGCTCGTTGTCATAGAGCCGCGCGGGTCCAGGCTCCGCCTCAACCTCGGCGACCTCTGGACGTATCACGAGCTGCTCTACTTCCTGACGTGGCGCGACGTCAAAGTGCGTTACAAGCAGACGCTGCTCGGCGTCGCCTGGGCCGTGCTTCAGCCGCTCATCATGATGCTGATCTTCGCGCTCTTTTTCGGGAAGCTCGTCGGCGTTCCCTCGGACGGCGTGCCCTACCCGCTCTTCGCCTTCGCAGGTCTTCTGCCCTGGACGTTCTTCGCGACGGCCGCCAACGCGAGCGGCAACAGCGTCGTCAACAGCGCCAATCTAATTACGAAGGTTTACTTCCCGCGCCTGATCGTCCCGCTGGCGGCGGTCGCGGCCGCGCTCGTGGATTTCGCCATCACTTTCGCCGTGCTCGGCGCGTTGATGATTTACTACGGAGTCGGCCTCACCTGGAGCGCGCTGATGCTGCCTGTGCTGGCCCTCCTGCTGGTGCTGCTGGCAAGCGCGTTCGGCATCCTGACCTCCGCCCTGAACGTCAAGTACCGCGACATCAGGTTCGCGCTGCCGTTTTTAATTCAGCTCTGGTTCTTCGCCTCGCCGATAATTTATCCCACGAGCGTTGTGCCAGAGCGCTGGCGCTGGGTGCAGGCGCTGAACCCCATGACGGGCATCATCGAAGGCTTCAGGACGGCGCTCTTCGGGCGCAAAGATTTCGACTGGCAGGCGCTAGGGATTTCTACCGTCATCACTCTCGTCCTGCTGGCCTACGCCGTCGTCGCGTTCAAGCGGATGGAGAAGACCTTCGCCGACATCGTCTGAGGAAAGAATGAGCGCGATCATCAGAGTTGAGGGCTTGAGTAAGCAGTACCAGATCGGCGGGCAGGCCCGGTCGAGCCGGACCTTGCGCGAAACCTTGTACGGTGCTGCGCTCTCGCCCTTCCGTCGCAAGACTGGGCCGGGCGCTGGCAACACCTTCTGGGCCTTGAGCGATGTCAGCTTCGACGTCGCGCCGGGTGAAGTGGTCGGCGTCGTCGGTCGCAACGGCGCGGGCAAGTCAACGCTTTTGAAAATCCTCTCGCGGATCACGGAGCCGACCAGTGGGCGCGTCTCGCTCTACGGAAGGGTCGCCAGTCTGTTGGAGGTTGGCACAGGCTTTCACCAGGAGCTGACAGGGCGCGAGAACATCTTCCTCAACGGCGCGATTCTGGGGATGAGGAAGGCTGAGATCGAGGAGAAGTTCGACGAGATAGTCGCCTTCGCCGAAATAGAGAAGTTCATCGACACGCCCGTCAAGCGCTATTCGAGCGGCATGTACGTGCGCCTGGCCTTCGCCGTCGCCGCGCACCTGGAGCCTGAGATTCTAATCATTGACGAAGTGCTGGCGGTCGGGGATTCCGCCTTCCAGAAAAAATGCCTGGGGAAGATCAGCAGCGTCGCGCAGCAGGGCCGGACCGTGCTCTTCGTCAGCCACAACATGGTGGCCGTCAAGGCCATGTGCAGCCGCGCGATTCTGCTGCACGAAGGAAGGCTCGTCGAAGACGGCCCGCCGGTCAGGGTCGTCAACAGCTATCTGGGGGCCGGGCGCATCAGCCGTGCGGAGATTCTCTGGAACGACCCGGCGCAGGCTCCCGGCACGGACGCCTTCCGCCTGCGCTCCGTGCGCGTGCGCAACTCCGCGGGCGAAGTGACGAGCGAATTGAGCGCCGAGGAGTCTTTCAGTGTCGAGATAGAGTACGTGAATCTTGCGCCGGGCTCGGCCCTGGGCGCGACCGTGCTGCTCTTTAACAGCGACGGCACACACGTCTTGAGCTCGATCAGCAATCACGAGCGGAACTGGCACGGGCGCGCCTTCCCTTCGGGAGTATTCCGCAGCACCTGCCGCCTCCCAGGACACCTGCTGCCCGGCGGACGTTTCGACGTCTCGGTGCTGGTCTGGGGGAACAATTACGCAATTTCGCATCGGGAAGATTGTGTTGTAGAGTTTGAGGTGCATGAATCCGTGGAGATGCGTGCCGATTATTTCGGCGATTGGCCCGGCGTGGTGCGCCCGCTGCTGGAATGGGACACGCAGCACCTGGAGGGGGGCGAAGGTGCGACGCCTCCGGCGACAGC
>DATEMM010000281.1:0-4327 GCA_035275605.1 Pyrinomonadaceae bacterium | reverse complement strand
AAAATAGAATTTTCGGTCAAACGATCCCCTTGAATGGCACAGCCCACCGCATGAACAGTGCGCCGTTACTGGTTAAAAATACATGCGTGGGGGATTAATCGTGGAACAGTCTTGAGCCGGGCCAATTATGATGCGGAGAATGTGCCTCGGGCTGCAAATAAAAGCAGGCGAAGGCGCAAAAAGATTAGTAAAACAGGCGGAAATTGATTACCAGGGACGCCCGACGATCATAAACGGGGACCAGAAGAACGGGTGCGGCTGTCGCTCAAGTAATTCGAGCTGCGCGGCCCGCAAAGCTGCGGCCGGGGCCTGCCCGCCGAGCAGGAGCCTGTAAAACGAGGTCATAAGTTCCGCGGTTGCTTCGTCGTCCACCATCCAGAGGCTCAGAAGCAGGGAAGGCGCGCCCGCCGCGAAAAAACCCCGCGCGAGCCCTATCAATTCGTCGCCGGGAGCCACTTCGTTGACGCCCGTTTCACAGGCGCTCAGGGCCGCCAGCCCGCACCTGAGCTCAAGATTGTAGGTGTCGCGCACGGTGAGCCAGCCGTCTCCCAGCCCAAGGGATGAGAAGAGCGGGTTGTCTGGACGAAACTGCCCATGACAGGCCAGGTGCAAAACGTCCGTGTTCGGAGCGAACTCCCGCAGAGCGGCAATCGTCGCCCGCTCGTCAAGCAGTGTGATGGCTTCGGTAAAGAGCGGCGCGAGCGCCTGAATCTCATCCCGCACGCGGGGCGTGCGCGAGTCGGCGACGCCGAGCAGCAGGGCACGCTGTAGCGGGCGACGCGGCTGTGCCAGGCAATGAAGCAGCACGGCCGCGCTCGGGACATAGCTGACTTCCCGGCGCTCTATGACGTAGCCCGCGCCGTAGTGCAGGGCCTGGAAGGGGATGTAATAGAGGGCACGATGCGGCGCGATAATCAGCCGCCGTTCGCCGAGGTGTTCTTCGACGGGGCGGAGAAGCAGGTCATAAAGGGTCTGAAGGTGATGCCGAATACGCTCTTCCAGGCGTGGCAGGTGTTTGCGCATCCCCTCTGCGCCGTAGCGCAGGGAGTCTATCTGAAATCGCAGTTGCACGAGCTCCCTGTTAACTTCCTCCTCGCTGGCCAGGTCGCGCACGACTTCGACGCCGCGGTTCGTCACGACGAACGCCAGCAACTCGCCGTCAAGACTCGTATATTCGAGCAGGGCTGCGTCCGTCCCGAGCCCGCGTTGTAGCTCTGCGACGTCCAGCGTCTGCACGTGCGTCAGGATGCTCTGGTCACGCTGTTGAAGCTGGCGCGTAATCTCCAGGGTTTCGCCCTCGCGCTCGCGGACGGCTTCGTGAAGGCGCGTCATTTCGCCGGCCGCCCGGGGCGAGTCGCCCTCCGGCGGACGGTTGATCCGGCTGTAGAACCAGTTCAGCTCCTCCCTTAGTTCCTGTAGGCGCGCCAGCAACTCTGCCTCGAAGGGGTCGCGCGGCTGCACGCGAAGCTTAAGCCCGCCGCCCAGATTATCAACGAGCGCCCGCGCACGTGCGCGTTCCACGTAACAGAGCGCCTCGCCCCTGCGGTCTCGCCTTTCATCTTCAAGACAGAGGCGGACGAGCTCGTTATAGGGAATGAGCTTGTCCGTGAAGAAGGCCGTTCGAAATTCTTCAGCCGGGAGCGGCGCGCGCAAATCTTCGATTAACTTCACGGCCTGCGCGAAGGATGCTTCGGCAGCCCGCACGTCATTCATCGCCGTGGCGAGCAGGCCGAGCGACGTGTGACAACGTTGAGCTATGTCCGGCTGTGCCAGAAGCTCGGCGTCGGCAAGGGTTGATTCGAGGAGGGCGCGGGCTTCGTCCAGGCTCCCCTGTGCGCGGGCCGCCTCGCCGCGCAGCCAGCGCGCCAGGAGTTGCCGCCTCCACGTGCCGGACAGGCCCAAAGGCTCTTCGGCGAGCAGGGCCGCGGCCCGTGCCGCTTCATAGTTTCCTTCCGCGTGATGTAGCTGCGCTTCCGTAATCATCACCATGGCCGCGCCCACCGGATTGCCTTCGGCGGCGTAAAGCTTACGCGCCTCCGCCAGAAGATCGTGCGCCTGATTCCTTTGGCCGGTGAGAATCAGGGCGCGCCCATGCTGAGCTAGAGCACGCGCACGCTCGCCCTGCATCCCAAGCTCGCTGAAGGTTCTTGTCACACGCTCATAAATATTGGCCGCCTCCGGGGCCAAGTTCAGCTCCAGGTAGGCGTCCGCTATCTCCTGCTCTGCGACGGCCGACTGGTGCGGCATCCCGAGCGCGACGTACTTGCGCCTGGACCTTTCGAGATAATCTAGCGCGCGGTCGTAGCGACCTTGAAAAAGCGCCAGGTTACCCATGCTGGCTTCGATTTCGGCCTGCGTGAGAATCAGGCCGGCGGCTTCGGCGCTGCGAAGCGCGCGGTCGTAGAGTTCTTCGGCGCGGCGGAATTTGTGCTGCGAGGAATAGATGATGGCCAGGTTGTTATCAATCTTCGCGAGCTGTTTCTGGTCGCTCATGGCCGCGAAGCGTTCGCGCGCCGCGAGCAGGAATTTCTCGGCCTCCTGGTAGAGGTCGCGTCGCAGGTAGATGTTGCCGACGTTAAGCTCGATTTTGGCGGCGGCCACGAGGTCGCCGTGGGAGACCAGCACGGCCCGCGCCCGAAGGCCGCAGGCTATGGCCTCGTCGTAGCGCCCCAGCAGTGCAAGCGCGTAAAGCTTGATGACCTGCGTTAGGGCGGCCGTGTGCGGTTTCTCTAAAGAGAGGAAGAGGGATTCGGCTTTTTCGAGGAGGGTGATCGCGCGTTCGATCTGACCTTCGGCGGCGACCGCCGCGAAGCCTTCGACCCACGAGGCGAGGGCTTCGACTTCCCGGTCGTTTGTCAGCTCGGTGAGAGTTCTCAGGGCGGCGGCTGCGCCGCTCGTGCGCGCCGGGTGACTGCTCCAATCGTCCAGGCAGATGTCCTTGAGCGCGTGTGCCAATCGTGCGTCGGCCAGCGCAGGGTACTGCCGCAGCAACGCCTCACGCTCGGCATTGCTCGCCGCAACGAGACGCGCCGCCAGCTCTGCACGCTCCATCCGTTTTACGCCCTTAATTCAAGCTCCGGGACTTCAATCTCCATTGGGCCAAGACGCAGCCGCAACTGGTAGCTTCCGGCCGGGACCGCCGGGAGGCGGAATTCGCATTGGTCGTTCAACTCCGCACGGCTCACGCCCAAGGTCCCCTCCAACTCCACACGCCCGCCGGCGCATTCGGCCCCCAGGACCTGGCCCGAGACAACCCAATCCTCACCGCTCGGCGTGACCCGCAGGTCAAGGTCGTTTTCTTCGGCGCTGTAAAGGAGTTGCCGCGCGGCCTGCTGGCCCGAGCGCACGCCGTAGGCAGGCGTCATTTGCAGGCTGTCGAAGCTGAGCGCGGCCAGGATGCGACGAGCGAGCGAGGGCTCAGAGGTCTTGAGGGCGGCGCGTGAGCGGAAGATATTGACGGCGCGCGCGATGACGGCCGGCGGCGCGTCTTCAGCCCTGTCGGCGCGCATCAGGCCGATGACCTGTTCCAGACGGGCGAGCTCGCCGGAGCAGCGTGTGCAGGCGGAAACGTGTTCGAGCGACGCGGCGCGCTCGCCGGGCGACGTGCGGCCCTCGGCCATGTCGGCGAGCTTGGCGAATGGGAGATGGTTGAAAATAGGATTCATTGACGCTCCAGTCGGCTCAGGAGAAAAACTCCCTACTCGCCTCAACAGTCCGCGCCGGGGGCCGTAAAATACATCACTTTTCAAGCAATCGGAGCAATTTCTGCAAACAGCGGGCGCGGGTCGGCCCGATGCTGCCTTCGCGCGTCCCCGTCCGGGCGGCGATTTCCGCATAGGAGGGGGGCTCCGCTTGGTAGAAAAGCAGCGACAGCAGGCTGGCACAGCGCTCATCCAGCGCCGCCAGGGCCGTTTGCACGCGGTGTTGCTCTTCCAGTTGAATGAGCACTTCGTCGGGTAGAGGCGCATCGTCCGGCAGCCTGTTCAATTCCGTGTCCGTCGTCTCGTCGTCCTCGTCATCGAAGGGTTGCAGCCTGTTCGCGCGGCTGATCGAGCGCCAGGTTTTGCGTCGCGCGGTCGTCACCAGCCAGGCTTTCAGGCGCTCCGGCTGCTCTATCTCGTCCAGCTTTTCAAAGAGGGTCGCGAAAACTTCCTGAAAGACGTCCGAGGCGAGGTCTTCGTCCAAACCGGCGCGGCGCGGGATGGTGTAGATCAAACGTTGATAGCGACGAACGAGCATTTCCCACGCGGCCTCTTCGCCGCGCCGGCAAGCAGATAAAAGCTCCCCATCGCTCTGTTCCATGCGCCCCCCGAATACTTTTTCGCCG
>DATEMM010000280.1:0-5775 GCA_035275605.1 Pyrinomonadaceae bacterium | reverse complement strand
CTGATCGGAATTGCCCAGTTTCACCGTCGGCAAATCGCGCGGCGTCTCGATTTTGACGACCGCCACGTCCGTCTCTTCGTCAATGCCTTTGACGACCCCGCGGAACTCTTCGCCGGATTGCAGGCGCACGGTGATGCGCGTCGCGCCCTGCACGACGTGCTGGTTGGTCAGAATGTAGCCCTTCGGATCAACGATGAAGCCGGAGCCAACGCCGCGCGCGGGGCGTCTTGCCTGGCGGCGGAGCATGTCGAGGAGCGGGTTGTTGGTCGCCGGGTCATCCTTGTCCTCTTCGCCGTCGCGTTCGGCCACCTCAGGCGCGGCCGTCACGGTGTCAATGTTGACGACCGCCGGCTCCACACGCCGGGCAATTTCGGCGAAGGAGGCCGAGAGCGCCTCTGGGGCACGCGCCGCCTGCATCTCGTTCTGCGCGACCACGGGCCGGCCCGTCATCATCGCGCCGATGCCGATGCCGACCACCAGGCAGGCGGCGGCCAGCGCCACTATCCAGACGCGTAATTTACGCAGGATCATTCGCTCCGAATTATCCATCTGATCTTTAGGAAGTTCGTACATCACATACACCTCAGGGAAAACCGGGGCACAAAAGGCCCGCCTTACTACCAATATGAACTACCCCTTTGCCGGAACTCGTTTCGGCCTGGCAAGGGAGGGAAGGGGTCAAGTATAACGAAACAGGAGTCGCGCCGCAAAGAGAAGTTGGCGAAAGGCACAAAAGGCCGGGGCCGAAATAAACCAAACGCCGTGACGTTTTCAATTAAAGGGATAAAACGCTATGGATAAAAGACGCGCCCGACCGCTCCTCGCCTCGATGACAACTACCTTCGCAGTCATCCGCCTCTATCTATACTTCTCGCCCGACTCGGATTTCGACGTCGCGGGCTACAACATACACCACCTTTTCACTGGACTCCTCTTGATTACCTTCTGCGGCATTGCTGTAATATTGTTCGGCGGCAGGACGCGGATTCTGGACGCGGCGGTCGTAGGCTTCGGCGTCGGGTTGAGCCTGGCGCTGGACGAGTGGGTCTACCTGATTACAACCGACGGCAGCAACGTCTCCTACCTGCTGCCCATCTCCTTCTGGGGCGGGGTGGTGATGCTCGCGCTGGCCTGCCTTTACATCGCCGTCCTCTACCTGTTCAATCGCCGGTCAAAGAGGCCGGGCCGAGAGCCTGAAGATTAAAATGACTGAGCTGTCCGACGGACGAATCCTGATACGCACCTACCGCGCCGAGGACGCCCCGGCGATGTACGAAGCCGTGCGCGAGTCAATCAAAGAACTCTCCCAATGGCTCCCTTGGTGCCACGCCGATTACACCATCGAAGAGACTTTGGCTTTCATAGCATCGCGCGAAGAGGATAGGAAGTATGATCAAGGTTACGGCTTTGGTGTCTTCGCCGTCGAAACGGGAGACTTCCTCGGCGGCGTTGGCCTGAACTTCATCAACCGGAAACACAACTGTGCCAACTTAGGCTATTGGGTCAGGACTTCCAGGGCGGGCCAGGGCATCGCCTCCTCTGCCGCGCGACTGGCCGCGCGCTTTGGCCTCTCCGAACTGGGTTTTCAGCGCGTAGAGATTCTCGCCGCCATCGGAAATTTGCCCAGCCAGCGCGCGGCGGAAAAGTCCGGGGCCTTGCGCGAAGCCGTCCTGCGTAAACGCCTTCTCGTCCACGGCCAGCCGCAGGACGCGGTCCTCTATTCGTTCGTCGCCGAAGATTTCAACCATGACCTTTAGCCACGCGGGCAAGCCTCTTCATCACCGGACTGAAACCCGCTCGACCCGAAAAATCTTTGGCTCAAAAATCAGAGCGGTATATACTCCTTTAGCGTAGCCTCACGGGCCGACCCTCCCGTCCTCTTGAGGAGTCCTTTGCAATGCCCGAAGTGAAAGCCACCCGCAAGCCTTTGAAGCTCTTTTTTAGCTACGCGCACGAAGATGAGAGTTTTCGTAGCGAGCTACAGGTGCATCTTTCCGGGCTCAAGAAGAGGGGCATCATCAGCGACTGGTACGACGGCGGGATAACCGCCGGCACGGAATGGTCGAAAGAGATCAGCCGCAACCTGGAAGCCTCCGAGATCATACTGCTCCTCATCAGCCCGGACTTCATCAACTCCGAATACTGCTACGACTACGAAATGAAGCGCGCGCTGGAGAAGCACGAGGCGGGCGAGGCGCGCGTGATTCCCGTTCTGATTCGCAACGTGGACGACTGGGGGAGCTACCCGTTCGCCAGGTTGCAGGTGGTTCCGCGCGGCGCTGTGCCAGTCGAGAATTGGGAGAAACAGGACGACGCCTGGGTTGACGTCGCGCGAAACATTCGTCTGGCCTGCCAGGAGATGCTCGAAATCCAGCGCGCCTCCGAAATCCCTGAGACGAAGGAAGAAGCCGCAGCAGAAGCGGTCGCGATTCGCCGCAGAGGGAATTCCGTCCAGCTCATCAACCCGTCGGCGGAAGTGGTCGGGCAGTTGGAGAGAATCCGGGAGATTTCGGTGGACTTGCCGTCCGGCATGGCTGCGGGCGCTCAAAGCGGCCACCTGCCGGATAATCGCAGGGAGACTCACGAGAGAATTGACGAAGCCCTGCACGTGATGAGACGCGCCGCGGAAGACGGCGGGCGGGCCGTGAAGGATTTGCACGCCGGGGACGTGCAGGTCTCGCGCGTTGACCTGCTCTTGAAGAAAGCCATCCTGCTTCACGCCGAGGCGGGCGAAGCGAACCTGGACACCCAGTTGCCGGAAGAGAACCGAAAGGCCCTCTACGAGGCCAGGCTCAAGGAGGCTTACGGGCTTCTGCGCGAAGCCAACCAAACGGACCCGACCAACACCGAAGTCCTTTTGCAAATGGCCCAGCTCCTGGTCGAATTGACGCCGGACGACCCGGCCGACGAACAGAAGCTGCTGAACCGGATTCGCAAGCTGCTGGACGAGCCGAAGACGGACCTGGAAGATTTCCGCCTCGCGCGCGCCACCTACATGCTGGCCATGAGCAGCAAGCCGCCAAAGGTGGAGCTGCTCCTCGCCCCACGCCTGATCTTCGAGAAACTGGGGCGCGTGGAATGGGTCGAGCAGTGCGACCGCGTGCTCGAACAAGTCACGGCCGCGGCTAAGGAATCCATTGACGGCGAAAGAGACGACGAGGATGTCAGGACGGAGGCGATTGGCACAGCTATGTTCGTTCCGAAGGCGAGCGTGGAAACGTCATCGGATTTTCAGCCCGCCGGGCCGTGGCAATTTCAGGGTAACGATCCGGGGGGCAGCATCATCCAGCTTGATTTCCACCCGGATGGTAGCTTCGAAGGCTCGCAAACCGTCACCATGCAGGGCACGAGCACCCAACTGACCGGGCGCTGGGGCTACAGTCCTTTCAATCGATTGCTCCAATTGCAGGGGATGGTTGCCGGCCACGGGCAATTCGCGTTCGGCATCAGCATTCAGGGGCCGCAGAACAAAGGCTTTCACGGCATAGGCACTGACGGGTATGTCTACTCTATAACGCGGGGCGGGGGCCTGCGCCCGTAGCAGAATTTCGGACAGAAATTGAGGCGGGAACTTCGACCTCTACACCCTTCGGCTTTTAATCGCGGCGGGCGTCACCCGGCGTAGCGCGCGTAGACAGTTTTCACCTTCTCCAGAAAATCCCTGCGGTCAACGACGTAGTAGAGTTTCACCGCGCCCTCGCCGCCCACCAAATGCTCGACCAACTTTTCCAGCACCTCGAACTGGTCGCGCTCCGTAATCCCCTGCGCGTCCAGGTATCCGCCGTAGCGTAGACGGCGCACCAGCTCCGGCAGCGTCAGGCGACCCTCGAAGGTGCGCCCGCCGTGCTTGTGCGAGCGGCTGACCAGGTATTGCACGAGCAGCACCTCGTTGTAGAGCGTGGGCGCGAGAAAGAGCCGGTCGCGGTCGCGCTCCCACCCTTCCTCAAGGCGCTGCGAACGCCGCACCGCGCGCAGGCCCTCGAAGATTTCGGCCCAATCGGTCTTCGGGTCTCTTCTTTCAAGGTAGGCGCGCGTAGCCTCTATCAGCCACACGTCATCCTCGAAATCTAGGTTACGCCCCATCGCGTCGAACCATTCGAAGAGAAGCGCGCGTCGGTCGGACTTGTTTTCGAGAATCAGGAACTGTTCTTCCGCTTTCGGGAGCGATTTGAGGAGCGCGCGCCGGGCAGCGTCCGTAGTCTTCCCGCCTTCTATCCGGTAGGTATCAAAGCGCGCGTGCCAGCGCTTGGCCGAGTCACAGTAAGGACAGCGCGGGTTCTTCTCGTCGGAGTCGAAGTAGGGGCGCGAGGCGCGGGGCGCAGTCAATTCTTCGGCCGTCGGCGAGTGGCGCTTGATTTCGGAGTAGGCCGTGCGCGGGGCCAGGTTCAACTGCTTGGTGAAGATGTCGAAGATGCACGCCAGACAGACGAGCGTCGAGTATTCGGAGACAGCGCCGGGCGAGAAGGCGGAAAAATCCAGGTCGCGTTTTTTGGCGGCGGGCATCTTTCTAGTTCAGGCGATGGAAACGAGAGTGTGCGAGAGTCCCTCGTCCGTGTGGCCGAGCGCCAGATCGAGTTCGGCTTCGACGCTGCCGACGCCCGTCGAGAGACTCTTGAAGTCGAAGAGCGCGGGGTCCAGCAGGTGCGTGGGCACAGCGTTGCCGAGCGCGGTCAGCATGGAGCTGCGTATGTTGGGAATCTCTTTTTCCAGCTCCGCAATCAGGCGCTTGATGCGCGCGCGCTTCAGGTTCGACTGCGAGCCGCACAAGTCGCAAGGGATGATGGGGAACTGCTTCTCGGCGGCAAACTCCGCGATGTCCGCCTCGCGGCAGTAAGCCAAGGGGCGAATCACCGTGTTGCGGCCGTCGTCGGAGCGCAGGACGGGCGGCATCGCCTTGAGCGTGCCGATGTAGAAAAGGTTGAGGAGGAAAGTCGTGATGATGTCGTCGGCGTGATGGCCGAGCGCTATCTTGGTGCAGCCCTCTTCGACCGCGATGTTGTAGAGGATGCCGCGCCGCAGCCGCGAGCAGACGGCGCAATAGGTCTTGCCTTCGGGCACCAGGCGCTTGACGATGGAGTAGGTGTCGCGCTCCACGATGCGAAACGGCACATTGAGCCCGCCGAGGTATTCGGGCAGAACGTGCTCCGGAAAGTTGGGCTGCTTCTGATCCAGGTTAACGGCCAGAATCTCGAAGGAGACGGGCGCGCGCTCGCGCACGTCCAGCAGGAGGTCGAGCAAGGTATAAGAGTCCTTACCGCCCGACAGGCAGACCATTATGCGGTCGCCGTCCTCTATCATCCCGAAGTCCTTGACGGCCTCGCCCATGCGGCGAAGCAACCTGGTCTTAATCTTACTCTCCACGAACATCCGACTGCTTTCTTCCCTCTAAAAAAACGTCTCGACGTTGACACGCTCAGGATGCCACGCTTCACGGCCGATTGACAACCGCGTGCGCGGACATAAACAAAGGGTGATGAGCGAAAGAGAGTTTTAATCTCAACACCCATCACCCATCACTCATCACTTCTTTTCATCGCTTACATCGGCGGTTCGGCGGCGAGGCTGGCCTTCTGGCTTTTGCGCGAAGCGCGCCAGGTGAAAGCGCCCTCTTTCATCAGGCCGTAAATCGTCTTACGGTTCTCTGCGAGCAGCTTAATCCATGCGCGCTTGGTCATCTGCGGGAAATAGATGCCACGGAAGAAGAGGCGGGAAACCAAATGAATAATCTGGTACTTGATGTGCTGATCCTTGATTGACTCTATGGCCTGCGCGTTC
>DATEMM010000279.1:0-5743 GCA_035275605.1 Pyrinomonadaceae bacterium | reverse complement strand
TCGCGTCAGCGATGCGTGAATCGATACGGACGTTCTCATTCACGCGTCGCTGACGCGCCGCCTCTTGAATTGTGATTGCATACCCGGCCTTGAAAGGCCGGGCTAAATTCAACGTGCCGCTACGCGGCAACACGCGGCAATCGTAATTACTGCTCATTGCTCACTGCTCACTACTTATTGTTCTTATGCAGTGAGCAGAGGCCGTCCGCGTCGCAGGGTGGGGGGACGCCGAAGAGTTTGTAGCGGCGACGTGCAAGCCAGCGGTAGAAGAGGCGGCCCAGTACGGTGAAAGGCCAGACGGAGATGAGAGGGGCTAGCCAGCGCCAGCGCGGGAGCACGCGCATCACTTCCAGCCAGGCGGTGTATCCGGCAGACCAGCGGCCATCACCAATCTTGCGCGCGTGCATCTCTGCGTCCAGTTCTGCGAAACTGTAGGGCGTGCGGCCCTGGACTTCCGGGTCGCGGTAATCCAGCCACTCTATTCGTTGAGAGCGGTCGCGGCGCTCCACGCGCTCGCGCATCCAGCGGCAGAGCGGGCACTGCCCGTCCGTGTAAACTTCCAGTTGCGCTGTCCGGCTCATTCAACAGTCTCCGAAATCCTCTGCGACGTCAGGCGCTGACCCCTTCGGATGAACCATACCGCAGCGGGTTTGCGTAGGCAATGCGGACGCTTCTTTCGCACGCAACGGCCATGTTTCGCAGGCGGCTTGCCCGCTTGCCTTTCCCGCCCCCGCTCGGATAAATTACCGTCTCATACAAAGGAGCGCATCCCGCCTGATTCTTCAAGTCGCGCTGAACCGACCTGGGATGGCTATTCTTCTCCAAAATATGAATCTCTGAAAGGAACCTCTTTTCAAAAGCTATGAAACCCTATCCGACTGAGATGATTCGTAACCTGTCCGTCATCGGGCACGGCGACGCAGGCAAAACCCAGCTCATCAGCTCCCTGCTCTACGTCGCCGGGGCCACGCCGCGCTGGGGCAAGGTTGACGAAGGCACGACCACGACCGACCACGACGAAGATTCTATTGAACGCAAGGTAACGCTCAACACGGCCCTCGCCCACCTCGAACACAGAGAGACCAAGATCAACCTGATTGACACGCCCGGCTACGCAGCCTTCGTCGCGCACGCTCGCCCGGCCCTGCGCGTGGCCGACTGCGCGCTGGTGGTCGTTCACGCCGTCAAAGGCGTCGAGGTGCAGACGGAGAAGACCTGGGCTTACGCCAACGAGTTCATGCTCCCGCGCATCATGGTCATCAACGCTATGGACAAAGAGCACGCGGACTTTGGAGCGGCGCTGACGAGCGCGCAACAGACCTTCAGTCGAGCCATCATCCCGTTCACTCTCCCCATAGGGAATGAGAAAGACTTCCGCGGAGTCGTGGACGTCGTCCACATGAAGGCTTACGAGTTCGACGCCCAGGGCAAGGCAAAAGAGGTTCCCCTGCCGACGGAAGGGCGCGACGTGCTGGACAAGACACGCGAACGCCTGGTCGAGCTGGTCGCGGAATCCGACGACGCGCTGATGGAGAAATATTTCGAGGAAGGGTCGTTGCCGGACGAGGACGTGATTCCGGGAATCAAGAAGGCCGTCGAGCGCAGCAAGCTCTGCCCCGTCTACGCCGTCTCCAGTTCTTCACTCGTCGGTTTGAGCACGCTCCTTGACGGCATAGTGGACTACGCCCCGAACCCGGCGGCGCACGAGGCGGAGCACGGGCGCGCGAGCGTGGACGGCGACGGGACCGCTTCCGTTTCGCGCAAGTACGCCGACAGCGAGCCCTTTTCGGCCTACGTCTTTCGCACCATCGCGGACCCGTTCGCGGGGCGCATCAACGTGCTGAGAATCATCAGCGGCAAGGTCCTGCCCGATGCGAACGTCTTCAACTCAAAGCATGGCACAATGGAGCGGCTCGGCGCGCTGCACTCGGTTCAGGGCAAGCAGCTAGACAAGATTGACGAAGCGCACGCGGGCGACATCATTGCCTGCGTCAAGCTGAAAGACACGCAGACGGGCGACACTCTTTGCGACAAGGCTTCGCCGATCGTCTACGACGGAGTGGAATATCCGGAGGCGGCGATTGCGTTTGCCATCGAGCCCAAATCCCGCCAGGACGAAGAGAAGATCAGCGTCGCCATCCACAAGATTCTGGAAGAAGACCCGGCGCTCTCGTTCACGCGCGACGCGCAGACCAAAGAGTTTCTGCTCGCCGGCTCGGGCCAGCTACACGTCGAGACGGTGATAGACAAGTTGAAGAAGCGATACAGCGTGGAGGTCACGCTTCACCCGCCGAAAGTCCCTTACAAGGAGACGATCACGCAGCGCGCGGAGGTGCAGGGCCGCCACAAGAAGCAGACCGGCGGGCGCGGCCAGTTCGGCGACTGCAAAGTGGTCTTCGAGCCCTTGCCGCGCGGCGAAGGGTTCGTCTTCGAGGACAAGATTTTCGGGGGCGCTGTGCCACAGAACTTCCGCCCGGCCATCGAAAAAGGCATCGTCGAAGCGGCGGCCAACGGCGCGGTGGCGGGCTACCCGCTGATTGACTTCAAAGCCGTGCTGGTTGACGGCTCCTACCACACTGTGGACTCGGACGAACACAGCTTTCGCGCGGCGGGCCGCAAAGCCTTTCGCGCCGCGATGGAGAAGGTGAAGCCGACACTGCTTGAACCGATCATGGATGTCGAGGTGGTCGCGCCGCAGGAATACAGCGGCGATTTGATGGGCGACCTGAATTCGCGCAGAGGGCGCGTGCAGGGGATGGAGATGAGCGGCAGCAATCAGCAGGTCATCAAGGCGCAGGTGCCGATGTCCGAGATGCTCAACTATCAATCAACCCTGAACTCGATCACGGCGGCGCGCGGCTCCTACCACATGCAGTTCTCACACTACGACCAGGTGCCGGGGCAAATCGCGCAGAAGATAGTCGAGCAGGCACGGGCCGAAGGCAGGATTAGAGCGGAAGAGGAAGACTGACACAGAAGTGAGGCGGTGTGTCGCAGCAGCCAGACAAATATTGGATCACGGCTAATGAATATCAACGGATGGGCGAGGCGGGCATCTTCCACCCGGATGCTCGCCTTGAACTTCTCGAAGGAAATATTTATGAATTGCCGCCCATCAGTCCGCCCCACGCTGCATGTGTTACCCGCATAAGCATGCTCTTTCACCGTCTCTTCGATAGAAGGCTGAAACCTCAAATCAAAATCCGATCCGGCTGGACGATTTTTCAGAGCCGCAGCCGGACCTGGCGCTGCTGCGTTGGCGTGACGATTTTTACCGTCATGCTCACCCGACGCCAGCCGACGTGCTGCTCGTCATCGAAGTTGCCGATTCAACAGTCGAAAGCGACCGCTCCTACAAGATTCCGCTCTACGCGAAGGCTGGAATCCCTGAAGTCTGGCTCGTCAATTTACCTGATGAATCAATCGAGCTTTACGCAGCGCCCGCCGGCAGTTCCTACCAAACGAGCAAGTCTTTCACGCGTGGAGAAGAATTGCGCTCTCATGGCGTCGCCGACTTACGCCTGGCCGTCGCGGACGTATTGGGTTGATGCCTTCTTGTTCAAAAATTCCGCGCATCCAACCGGAAACCGGCTGAAATCATCGAACTGTCGTGGCCGCTAAGACGTAAGACTCTCTCGACCGGCCATCAATCTCAAAAAGGACAATTCAAAAAATGCGTAAAATCTCGTTGACTATTCTCGCCCTGGCTCTGACCGGCCTCGCCGCGACGAGTATCAGCGCCGCGCGCAAGGCGAAAGCGGACGACGCCCCCTTCTGGACAGGCAAGCCGGACGCGGCCGCCTTCACCAGGATTCAGGACGAGCGGCTAACAAAAGCCCAACAGGTTCTAGACCAGTTGCTCGCCGTCAAGGGCAAGCGCACCATCGCCAACACGCTCAAGCCCTATGACGAGGTCCTGATCTACCTGGACGCGGCGGGCTCTCAGGCCGGGCTGATTCAGGAAGTCCACCCGGACGAGGCCGTCCGCAACGCTGCCGAGAAGGAGTCGCAGAAGGTTCAGGCGTTCTTCACGGACCTCTCGCTGAACCGCGCCGTCTACGACGCGCTCTCCTCTATGGATTTGCAGGGGGCGGATACGGAAACGCGCTTCTATGTTGAGAAGACCCTGCGGGATTTCCGCCTCGCGGGCGTGGACAAGGACGAGGCGACGCGCAAGCGCATCAAGGCGCTCAGGGACGAATTGGTACTCATCGGCCAGGAGTTCGCACGCAACATACGTGACGACAAGCGGACCGTCATCGCCGAGAGCGCGGCGGAACTCGAAGGCTTGCCCGCCGATTACATCGCGCGCCACAAGCCAGGCCCGGACGGCAAGATTACGCTGACCATTGATTACCCGGACTCGCTCCCTGTCTTCTCCTACGCCAGGAACGAGGCCCTGCGTAAGCGCATGTACATGGCTTACAACAATCGCGCCTTTCCCATGAACATGGCCGTGCTCGACCGCATGGTGGCCAAGCGCGCGGAGTTGGCCAGCCTGCTGGGCTTCTCGAACTGGGCCGATTACATCACGGCGGACAAGATGGTCGGCTCCGGCAAGAACGCCGCCGCCTTCATTGACCGCATCGTAGAGGCGTCCGGCCCAAGGGCCGCGAGCGAGTACCAGACGCTGCTCAAACGCAAACAACAGGACGTGCCAGGAGCCAAAGGAATTAACGCCTGGGAGTCCAACTACTACTCGGAACTCGTCCGCAAAGCCAGCTACGATTTCGACTCGCAATCGGTCCGCCCTTACTTCCCTTATGACAGGGTGCGGCAGGGCGTGCTGGACGTGACGAGCAAGCTGTTCGGCGTAACCTTCCGCCAGATTAAAGACGCCCCTGTCTGGGACCCGTCCGTCGAATCTTTCGAGATGATGGAGAACGGAAAACTGGTGGGACGCTTCTACCTGGACATGCACCCGCGCAAAGGCAAGTACAATCACGCGGCAGAGTTTTCCGTGCGCGCGGGCGTGGCCGGACGCCAGATTCCGGAGGCCGTGCTGGTCTGCAACTTTCCCGGCGGCGAGGCAAATGATCCGGGTCTGATGGAGCACGACGACGTCCAGACCTTCTTCCACGAGTTCGGCCACCTTCTGCATGAGCTTTTCGCCGGTCGCCATAATTGGGTCGGCCTCGCCGGGACTAGGACCGAGCAGGATTTCGTAGAGGCACCCTCGCAGATGCTCGAAGAGTGGACGTGGGACGCGCCGACCTTGCAGACCTTCGCCAGGCACTACCAGACGAACGAGCCGATTCCGGCTGCGCTCGTCAAGCAGATGAAGCGCGCCAGCGAGTTCGGCAAGGGGCTGACCGTCCGCCGCCAGATGGTCTATGCGAAGCTGTCGCTCTCCATCTACGACCGCAAGCCGTCGGAGGTCAACACGGACGCGATGATTAAGGGGCTGACTGAGCAGTACCAGCCCTACCCGTTCGTCGAGGACACGCACTGGCAGGCCTCTTTCGGCCACCTGGACGGCTACTCGGCGGTCTACTACACGTACATGTGGTCGCTCGTCATCGCCAAGGACATGTTCAGCCAGTTTGACAGGGGGAACCTGCTCGCGCCAGGGGTGGCCAAGCGCTACCGCGATGCGGTGCTCGCGCCCGGCGGCTCGCGCCCCGCCACCAAGCTCGTCGAAACCTTCCTCAACCGGCCCTTCAATTTCAAGGCCTGGCAGGAATGGCTCAACGAAGGAAGCTAATAATGAAGTGATGAGTAAAGAAAGAAGTTCTTAACTCAG
>DATEMM010000278.1:0-9692 GCA_035275605.1 Pyrinomonadaceae bacterium | reverse complement strand
GAAGAAAGGTCTGACTCTCCGCCCACAGTGCGTTCGGAAGGTCAGTTGCCGCCGCTCGTCTCAGCGGTCGGCCTCGTGCGCGAGGCCCCGCTCTCGTCTGTCTCGACCAACATACGGCCGCTCGGCCAGCTCGAAGAGAGTTTCATCATAGCCACGGACGACGACGGGCTGCTCCTGATTGACCAGCACGTCGCGCACGAGCGCATCCTGTTCGACAAGTACAGGGCGCTCGAATCGGCGCGCCCGGCCGAATCGCAGAACCTTTTGATGCCGGAAACCTTCGACCTCACGCCGGCGCAGGCCGCCGCGTTCGACACCGTGGTGGACGAGTTGGAGACTTACGGCTTCTCACTGATGCGGCTTTCGGGGCGGACGGTGGCGATTAAGGCTGTGCCAGCGGATTTGCCAGCGGGCGAGGCGCGCAACATGCTGGCGGAAGTCCTGGAGACGATTGACGCGGAGAAACGCGGCGTGGCGCGCTCGACCTTAAGGGATGAGATCGCTGCCTCGCTCGCCTGCCGCGCGGCTATCAAGATCAACACGCCGCTCGCGGCGGAGAAGATGCGCTGGCTGATTGATCGTCTGCTTCTGACCTCTTCGCCCACCACCTGCCCGCACGGGCGGCCGGTCATCCTGCGCCTCACGACGCGCGACATCGAAAAAGGCTTCCATCGAAGCTGACGGGAAACAGTCTCTATACTTTTATAACGCGTCCAAAGTACGCATTACTAAATCCAGGTCCGAGAGGTCCGGCAGGAGAGCATCCGGCTCGCAGGCCATCAGGTCCGCGGGCGAGTACATGCGCCCGGTGGCGACGGCCACGGCCCGTGCGCCGAAGTGGCGCGCACAGGTGATGTCGTTCGGCGTGTCGCCGATGACGACGAACTGCGTGGGGTGCAGGTCAAGGTTGAGGTGCGCGTTGATGCGAGCGGCGGCGAGCTGCGGAAGGTCCCGGCGGTCGTGCGACTCGTCGCCGAACGCGCCCGGCAAGTCGAAGAACTCCGAGAGGCCGACGATGCGCATCTTGAGGTGCGCGGCGGGCTCTATGTTTCCCGTCAGCAGGGCGTTGCGATAGCGCGTGTGGCGTGCCGTCGCCTCCAGCGCTTCGCGCACGCCCGGCAGAAGGTAGAACAAATCCTTATCCCTGCTCGTGGCCCGCTCCATCTCGCGCATGTAGAGCGCTCTCAGGTCGTCAAGGCGCTCGCGTATCTGCGCGTGCGTGAAGCCTTCGTCTCTTAGGGCCTCGGCCACGATCTGCAAATCCGTCATGCCCGAGACGGTCATCTCCATCAATCGACCGGAAGTCCCGAAAACACCTTCGAGGACAGGGGCCGTGTAATCCTTAAACGCGCCGCTGCGCGCAGAGCGAATCAGCGTCCCGTCTATGTCCCAGAGAAGGATGCGAAGGGATGAAGGATGAGGGATGAGGGATGAATAAGAATCGTTCGTCTGAATCTCGTTTTCCATCCCTCCGCCCTCCGCTCTCATCCCTTGGCTCTCATCCCTTATTCCACCACCGCCAGCACGTCGCCTGCGTTGACGGTCGTGCCCGCCGCGACGTTGACGCTCGTGACCTTTCCGTCCTTAGGCGATTTCATCTCGTTCTGCATCTTCATGGCCTCGACGACTATCAACCCGTCTCCGACCGAAACCTCTGCGCCAGCTTCGACCAGCACGCGGACAACCTTGCCCGGCATCGGGGCGACTATCTGCGAGGTGCCGCCGCCGTGGCCGCCCTGACTTTGCGAGCCGCGCAGGCGCTTCGCGTCAGTCAGCGCGATTGTGTAAGCGTGGCTCCCGACCATTACCTCCGCGGCCTCTTGCCCCGCCGCCGGACGAGTCACGGAGCATTCGTAAACCTGCCCATCGTCCAGCAGCAATAGATAGACGCCGGGCCGCGACGCGGACGCCCGCCCCTCCAACTCATAGCGTCGCCCGCCGACCTCCGCAACGACGCGAGTGCCATCCTGTCGAACGTCTATTTCGATTTTTTCGCCGGAAATCTCCGCCGTCAGCTTCATGAAAGTCTAGCCCCTGCGGTGCAGCGCCGCGCGCCCCGCCAGACGCCACTGGCTCTGTTCTTCCGTGCGCGGCTGCCCGTTGGTCGAAGGCTGCTTCTGTGCCAGCGCGTAATCGAGCGCGGCGACGATTAAGGCCACGTCGCGCCGCTTTCTCTCACTCTCGTCAATCTCTTTCGCGGCGGATGATTTCTGCTGCTCCGCTTCACGTCGCTCGAAAAAGCGCGGGATGAAGTTCGTGTCTAGGCGACCTTCGATGAACTCCGGGTCGCGAACTATCTCGCGGAAGAAGGGGAGCGTCGTCTTGATTCCGCCGACCGTGTATTCGTCCAGCGCGCGGCGCAGGCGGTCAATCGCTTCAGCCCGCGTGCTGCCCCAGGCGGCCAGCTTCGAGATCATCGGGTCGTAGTAGATGGAGACCTCTGCGCTCGCCTCCACTCCGCCATCATCGCGCACGCCTGGCCCGGCGGGCACGCGCAGGTGCGTAATGCGACCGGGCGAGGGAAGAAAATTATTCTCTGGGTTTTCGGCGTAGACACGGCACTCTATGGCGTGCCCGCGCCACTCCACGTCTTCCTGGGTGAAAGAGAGCGGCCGACCCGCGGCGACGAGTATCTGTTCACGCACCAGGTCAACGCCCGTGACCAACTCCGTGACAGGATGCTCGACCTGTAGGCGCGTGTTCATCTCCAGAAAGTAGAACTCGCGCGTCGCGTCGGAGACGAGAAACTCGACTGTGCCAGCGCCAGTGTAAGCAACGGCCCGCGCCGCCTCGACGGCCGCCGCGCCCATCTTGGCGCGCAAAGCTGCATCGTTAATCGGCGAAGGGCATTCTTCTATGACTTTCTGGTGGCGACGTTGGATGGAGCACTCGCGCTCACCCAGGTGTACGAAGTTGCCGTGCGTGTCCGCGAAGATTTGGATTTCGATGTGACGGGGGCGCTCGACGGCCTTCTCCAGGTAGACCTCCGGGTTGCCGAAGCTGGCGGCCGCCTCCGACTGCGCCGTCTCGAAGGCCGACCGCAAGTCTTCCTCACACGCGACGAGCCGCATGCCTTTGCCGCCGCCGCCCGCGGAGGCTTTGAGCATGATGGGATAGCCGAACTTCGCAGCCACTTCGCGCGCCTCTTCCAGGGAGGCGAGCGGGTCGGTCGTGCCTGGAACGACCTGCACGCCAGCCTCTACTGCCGCGCGCCGCGCGCTCGTCTTCGTTCCCATCACGCGCATGGCCTCGGCGCTTGGGCCGATGAAGGTGAGCCCTGAGTCCACGACCGCCTGCGCGAACTCCGCGTTCTCCGCTAAAAAGCCGTAGCCCGGATGAATCGCTTCCGCGCCGCACCGAAGCGCCGCGTCAATGATGCGCTCCACACGCAGATAGCTCTCGACCGATGGCGCTGGCCCAACCGGGTAAGCCTCATCCGCGAGCTTGACGTGCAGGGCGTCGCGGTCCGCGTCCGAGAAGACAGCCACGGGCGAGATCATCAGGTCGCGGCACGCCCGCGCCACGCGCACGGCAATCTCCCCACGATTTGCAATCAGGATTTTACGAAACATGAATTGGAAGTCTGGAGTCTAGAGTCTGAAGTCTTGAGAGTCAAACGGACTCCAGACTTCAGACTCCGGACTTTCAGACTACTACGGAATTGCCCGGTCGGTGCGGGTCGTAGCGAATGGTGACGCGGGCTCCGGGGGCGTAGCTGATCTGGCTCTGGCGCTGCTCTTCGCTGAGCAGTTGCGACGACTCGTACTCGACGCCGCTTACTTCGTAATGGAAGTAGATTTGGCGGATCGTGCCCGACTCGTCGTCGCCTGTGTCCATGATGACGCCCTCGGTGATGCGTCCCTGCTGGAGCAGGCGGGCGCGGCGCTCAGCTTCCGGGTCAGCTTTCTTCTTGCGGAACAGGTTCGAGAGGGGCATGGCCGGGTTTCGGAGTCTTACGGCTTGCGCGCGGCTCCCGGTGATGGAGTCTGCTCCTCCGTCTCCAGGGGCTTGATGATGAGGCCGTCGCGCATCGTCCAGTCGTCTTCTGTGCCCGGCTTGTTGTCCGCGCCCGGCAGGCGCAGCTCGTACTTGGTGAACGAGAACCCGCCTTCGGGCGCGTCGTCCGTCGAGCGCAGGGAGGCGTTTCGCAGCGCCGAGCCGCGCAGGTTCCTAGTCTTCTTCTTCGGGAGCGAAGCCAGGTCCGCACCGGGACTGTAAGCGTTGCCGTCAATCCCAAGGAGCGCGGCGGCGATGGAGCCGTCCTTGTCGGGCAGATTTCTCAAATCACCGAGTGTGGCGGGCAGCGTCCCATACTGCGCGCGGTAGTCGAGCAGAGCGCGCTGAATCGTGTAGCCCTGTGCGTAGATGGCCGCCTCCTGGCGCTGCTCGCGCTGGCGCAGCCGCTCTGGCACAGTGATGCCGATTAGCGTAGCTATCAGGATGGCGACTGTAATGACCGACCAGAGGCCGCCCTGGGCCAGGCGGCCCCAGGTGAAGCGGTGCGGCGCGCGGCGGATGCTGCGGCAGATTAAGGAGCCGAGCCAGAGCGCAACGATGGTCGCCGGTATTGCGATCCACTTCAAGCGCCACGCGGCGGTCTCGGCCGCGCCCATGATTGACCAGAAGCGCAGGCTGACGGGGCTGCGCTCGAAGATGGCTATGATGGTGGTGACGAGGAAGGTGAGCGCCATGACGCCGCCCATGACGCCGACGAAGAGGGCGCGCCCGTAGGCGGGCAATTCGCGGACGGGCCGCGAAAGAGGCGGACCGACGGCGCGCGCGCCGCAAGAGGCGCAGCCGTCTTTTTTAAGGTCGCCGTCGAACTTAAAACCGCAGCAGGGGCAGACTGTCAATTGAGTGTACCTCGATAACGTTGGGGGAGAATCTCCGTAACACTTAAAGCGGCGGCTCCCTGAATTTCAATGTGTCGCGCCCGCATTGCGCGCAAAGTCAGGCTCGGGCCTTCTCTCAGGCCCGGCATTAGATGCAGCCAGAGTTGCCTTGGCTGCCGCTCGGTCGAGCGCCGCATCGGCCTTATTGACCTCGCGCCACGTGTGATACATGCGGTGCGCGAAAGTCCAGTAAGAGCCGATAGCCAGAATCCAGAGCACGGCGGGCATCCTGTTCAAAAACGGATTCTGGGAGCCAGGGTGCGTCGTCAGCGCGCCGATAATCAGCAGGACGACCCTTTCGGGGCGGCGCAGGAACCCTACGTCACACTTCGGAATCAGGCTCTCGGCGCGCGCGCTCGTGTAGCTGACCATGACCGACCCCATCAAGGCCGCGCCGGTCAGGAAGACGTTCAAGGTCGAGTGGTACTCTGTGTCGCGCGCGTAGAAGACCATCAGCCCGACGAAGACGACCATGTCGGAGAGGCGATCGAGCGAGGAATCCAGGAAACCACCGAACCGGGTCACGCGCCCCGAAAGACGTGCGACCTGCCCGTCGAGCATGTCAAACAGATTGGCGACGATCAGGATGACGCCGGCCCAGAAGAAATAACCGAAGCCGAAGAGCAGCCCGCACCCGACGTTGATGGCAACGCCGATGACGGTGAGCAAATTCGGGTTGACGCGGCCGGAGGCCAGCCCGCGCACCATCGCATTGATAATCCGCTGCGCGCCGCGCCCGATGCTCGACCCAAACACTGCTTCGGTCCTTCCCCCTAACCTAAGGCGAACGGGCTCCGCTACGGTTCCGGGCCTTAAAGGTCGGGGTCCGGAGCGCCCATTCGAACAGCGCATCATAGGGATGCGCCAAACTGCTTGTCAAGAAATCCGCGGCCACAAGGTAAGAGCGGCGTGTGACAGGCTCGGAAACGATTTTATCTCGTCGCCTGTCACTTGTCACTCTCCAGCAGGTTGGTCGTGAATGGTGGTCAGCCGCTTGATCTCGAAGTTGCGCGCGCCGGCCGGAGTCCTGACCGTTACCTCGTCGCCCTCCTCTTTCCCCATCAGGCTCTTGCCCACAGGCGACATGGTGGAGATCAACCCGGCCGCCGGGTCGCTCTCCTCCGGCGTGACCAAACGGTAGGTGACTTCTTCGTTACGTTCGGAATCGTACAATACGAGCATCGAGCCGTAGCCGGCCCTGTCGCGCGGAACCTTGGATAAATCTATCGAGCTGATTTCGCTGATTCGCTGGCGAAGCTCGACGATGCGCGCCTTGACTACGTTCTGGCGGTCGAGCGCCGCGCGGTACTCCGCGTTTTCACGCAAATCGCCGAACTCCAGGGCGCGCTTGATCTCCTTCGGGAGGTGTATGCGCAGTTCCGTCTCCAGCTCGTCCAGCTCCGCTTGCAGTCGCGCTTTAATCTCTTGTGTCACCCGTTCGCTCTCACTTTCATCTCTGGTAGGGCGTCTCCGGCCCTATCTTCATTAGGGATGCAACTAAATTGCAAGGAAATAAAAATATGCAATTTGGCCGATTTAGTAATAACATCTTTCCCGGCAGTACCCAAGAAAGTCTGACAACTGATTTCGGAAATTTGTTCCTGAACCCGACGCCTCTCTCCCGCGCCTTTGAAGTCCGAGGCGCCCGCGCCGCTTGCTCCCGTTCACGCCCAGAACGCTCGGGTTCCGAGCTTGGTGTTCGTTCCTCTCACTTTGCGAGCCTCGCTATGGCGGCGCGGAGATTAGTCTCTCGCGCTCTTAATTGACCCCCACGGGAGGGATGCTGATGTCAGAGCAGTACCTGAATAAAAGAAGGCTAGTGCTCTTGGTGGACGACGACCCGGAGTTGCGCAAACTCGGCCGCGTCAGTTTGGAGCGGGCCGGTTACGGATACGTTGACGCGTCGAACGGCAGCCAGGGCCTCAAGCTGGCACGCGAACTTTACCCCAATCTCATCCTGCTCGATTATATGATGCCAGGCATCAGCGGGAAAGAAGTATTCGTCACGCTCGCCACGAGCGAGGACGAGCGCCTGCGTCGCACTCCGGTCGTGATGTTGACGGCCAAGCACGACAACCAGGACGAGCAGCGCGAACTGCTGGAACTAGGGATGGCCGCCTACCTCTGCAAGCCCTTCGGCCACCACGAGCTGCTCAACGTGATAGACAACGTGCTCATCACGGCGCAGATCAAGGAGCGCAACCGCGTCCTAGAAGCGGAGGCCCAGCAGGCGTTCGTCGGAACGGTGCGGGCGATGATCTCGCTCCTGGCCGTCAAGGATAATTACACGGGCGAGCACTCGAACATGACGGCCGACCTGGCGGAGACGCTGGCCCGGCGCTTTAACATGTCCGAGAAGGAAGTGATGCACGTCAAGCTTGGCGGACTGCTGCACGACATCGGCAAGATCGGCGTGCCGGAGTGCGTTCTCTGCAAGCCGGCCTGCCTGACGCCCGAGGAGATGGTTATCATGCGCCAGCACGTGCATTACGGCGAGCAGGCGTTGGCGGGCGTGCCGCACATGGAGACGGTCAGGGCAATCGTCAAGCATCATCATGAGTGGTGGAACGGCGGGGGCTATCCCGATGGTTTGAAGGGGACGGAGATTCCGCTCGCCACGCGCATCGTGACGGTGGCGGACGCCTACGATTCCATGACTTCCGACCGCCCCTACCGCCGCAGCCTCTCCCGGACCACGGCCATCGAGAGACTACGCGCCGCCGCCGGCATACAGTTCGACCCGGTCGTCGTCGAAAAACTGGTCGAGTGCCTGGAAAAATATGACACCGAGCAGACCCGCTCGCTCAACCTGCAATTCCTCGACGGGTTACACCACCACGCAGCGTAAGTGATGAGTGATAAGTCAGCCCCGTTAGGAGCGGCATGACAATAGCCCAGGGCGTCAGCCCTGGGAACAGCATGGGATAAAGGTGAGAGCCCCAGAGGGGCGACTGATGATTGCAGAGTCAGTCGCCCCTCCGGGGCTCAATCTTTTATTGGGCATGATACCCAGGGCTCAAGCCCTGGGCTATTATCCGTCGCCCCTAACGGGGCTCTTAACTGCTCACTGCTTACTGCTCACTTTTTACTCTTCACTTTTCCCTTTCCTCAGACGCATGGCTCAAACGTTTTCGCCCCGTGGTGCTCGGCTTCGTCGGGTGCGCCAAAGGAGATGCCGGTGTCGCGGGCGGTGCGGACGAGTTGACCGTCGGGTGGGACCGCCTTGATGGCTGAGACGGCTTCGACGAGCGGGACCGTGCGGATGTCCGCGGCCTGGAGGGCGACCATCACGCCGCGCTCGCCGTTGGCCAGGGCGCGGACGGCGCACGCCCCGAAATTCGTTGCCAGCATCCGGTCGAAGGCATTGGGCGAACCCCCGCGCTGTAAATGGCCCAGCACGACGCAGCGCGTCTCCTTCCCAGTCAATCGCTCCAGGTCGGCCCGCAGGTGGTTGCCGATTCCGCCCAGCCGCGGCGCTCTTTCGGCGTCGCCCTCCTCCTGATAGACCGCGTCGTGGCCGACTTCGCACGCGCCCTCTGAGACGACGATGATGCTGAACTGCGAGCCGCACGCCTCGCGCTCGGCAATCTTGCGCGCCACAGACTCGGCAGAGAAGGGAATCTCAGGAATCAGAATCACGTCCGCGCCTCCGGCTATCCCTGAATGCAGCGCGATCCAACCGGCGTGCCTGCCCATCACTTCTAGAATCATCACGCGGTCGTGCGACTCGGCCGTCGTGTGCAGGCGATCCAGGGCCTCTGTCGCTATGTCGAGCGCGGTGACGAAGCCAAAGGTCAACTCCGTCGCCGCTAGATCGTTGTCAATCGTTTTGGGAACGCCGACGACGGGAAAGCCCAGCCGGTCGAACTCCGCGGCGATGGCGAGCGTGCCTTCGCCGCCGAGCACGACCAGGGCCTCGATCTCATTGCGCGCAAGATTTTCCATGGCCTCGCGGTAGCTCCCCTCCGGGTGACTGTGCCCGCCGCCCTCTTCACGCTTGACGAAGCGCCCGCGGTTGCGCGTCCCCAGAATCGTCCCGCCGCGCGGCAGCAATCCGCGCACGTCCGCCGGGCGCAGCTCACGCGTGAGCGTCTGGCCGAGCAGCCCCTCGAAACTATCCTCAATGCCGACGACGCGCATCCCGTACTCGCCGACGGCCGTCTTGACCACCGCGCGAATCACCGCATTCAACCCCGGCGCGTCGCCACCCCCCGTCACGATGCCGATTGTTTTGTACATAGTCAGTGGTCGGTGGTCAGTGGTCGGTGGTCAGTGAGAAATCAGTTTTTAAACTGAGCACTGACCACCGACCACTGACTACTGCTTTACTTTCGGTGGTTCGTACTGCTCTCCGTAGTCCGGGTATTCGAGCGTGACGAAATCTCCGGGGCGCGTATTCTCTGTCAGGAGCCGCAGGGCGTCGCGCAGTACCTGGCGCTGAAGCTCGCGCATGCCAGGGCGTCCGAGGCTGTTGCCCACCTTGAAGCCTTTCGGGTAGAGGGCGCGCGGCGGGCGCATCTGCGCGGAGACTTCCGGGCTGACCGTGATGAGAACTGTCGGGATGCCGCGCATCTCGATTTCGCGCTGGACCGCAACGACCGTGCGGTGACAGACGTTCGGTCAACCGCCCGTCAGGACGACCGCGTCGGCCCGCGAGCCGCGGTCGATCTGGTTGGCTATCTCCGGCGCGGTCCCCTCGTACATGGCCTTCAACTGCATAGTGTAGCCCATGTAGCCGATGTGCTTCTTTGCCACTCCGCCGATGAAGCCCTCGTCCGCCAAATCCCTGAGCACGTCCAG
>DATEMM010000277.1:0-9348 GCA_035275605.1 Pyrinomonadaceae bacterium | reverse complement strand
GATTCACATAGAGCGCCTGCTCGGGCGCAAAGTGTTCGACTCAGAAGGCGAGCGCATTGGACGACTCGAAGAGGTCATCTTCGCGCGCAAGGACGGCGAGTGGGTCGTCGAAGAGTACTGGGTCGGAAGCGGAGCCCTGCTGCACCGTCTCTCGGTGAGGGGCGCGGCCCGCGCCCTGCTCGGGCTGTGCGGCATCAAGGGCGACAGTGGTTACAAGGTCCCCTGGGACAAGATAGACCTCTCGCACCCGAAGCGCCTGCGCCTGGACTGCGCGCGGCATGAATTAGAGAAGCTAAGCGTGAAAGATAGGACCGCGCGCCAGCGTAAGCGCAAGTGAGAGCCGAGCGAAAGAGGTTAATAAAGAAGACATTAATAAATGATTGCCCCAACCTGTCCCTGAGGGACAATCGATAATAGCCCAGCACTTTAGTGCTGGGTTAAGAGGCGGAAAGCAAATGGAGTCCCGTAGGGACGATTGAATGAATAGTTTAATCGCCCCTACGGGACTCCATAATTTTCACCGCTTCGTTTCCCGGCCATAAATGGCTGGGCTATTACCAAACGTCCCTGCGGGACTTTAATGCGTTATGGCTTCTCGTAGCCGGTGACGCGCGCTTTAATCCGCTCGGCCGTGCCGGGGTCTGTCTGAAAGGCCACCCAGCCTTCGCGCGTCGAGCGGCGCGGGAGAAAGGCGACCGTGAACTCGCCGCGCTCCTGCTCCGTGCCGCCGCTTTCGAGCACGACCTCGACCTGGACGCCTTCCGCCGTCCGGTCGCCGTGGTTAATGAGCGTGACGGGGATAATGAAATTATGCTCGCGCCGCTCAGCCTCGCCTGTGCGGACCTCTATGCTGGGCGGGGCGTCCGTGATCGTCGCCGCGTCGTAGGCCAGGTAGCCGAGAGTCGCCAGCACGAGCGCGAGGCCGATGCCGAAGACTATCCACTCGAACCAATTCTTTCCCAGTTTACTCTTCTTCTTCATCTAGATTGCAGGAGGAGCCTCCCGGCGGACGCGCCGAGCGTGGCCGCAAGCCCGAGCACCACGGTCTGCGCGATGCAGATGACCAGAGCCTGGCCGTCGAAGCGGCCGAAGAACCAGAGGATCATCGCGCTCGCAGCGAGCGCAATGGCGTAGGTGATGACCGAGCCGATGACGACGGCCAGCGCCCCCTTAGCCGGAGCAAATCTTTGCGCGCCCTTGAAATCCATGCGGAAGAGGATGGCCCCGCCGAGGACGAGCGAGATGAGGGCTACGGCCAGCAGCTTCCATGAAGAGATTTCGGCGGCGATCATGACGATCTCTTCGGTCGGCGCGACGTTGGCCGCAAACAGCACTGCTCCACACAGGGCTATGACCATCTGTCCGCCGAAATGGACGCCCTCCTGAGAAGCGCCCCGGCCCGCTCGCTGGCCCTGATTGTCATTGCCCTGGCCTGTGTCCTCGTTGCCTTCCACACTGCCGAGCTGGGCCGTGCCGACCGAGACGCCGATAGCCACCGTCATCGCCTCGACAGTGATTTTGCCAATCACCTCGTTGAGCGTCATGTCGAACTTAACGCGTCCGAGGACGATCAGGGCGACGGTCGAAATCACGAGCCCGAGGCCCATCTCCTCTATCGAATCTATCAGCACCTCTGCCCAGTTGGCGTCGCGCCGAAGCCCTGCGTAGTAGTTGTAGCCCAGAAGCAGAAAGAGAGTCGCCAGCACGTAGAGAATCAGGTGCAAAGGTTGCGCGCTAAAACCCGCCCACCAGACCTCCATCGTGTAGAGCAGCGGCAAGCTGAACAAGAGGCCGCCGATGATGCCGCGCCCGTACTCCTGTAGTGACTTGCTAATCGGCCGCATGATAATCAACGAGCGAGCAGAGCCGCCCTGGTTTCGGCTCACCTTCAGCTTTTAGCCGGCTCCGACGCGGGGCGTCCGATTTCAGACTCCGCGGCGTAGGCGCGCGAAAAGTAGACTGAGAGCAGGAAGGCTGCGAACATGATCACGGCCGCCGCCCAGAAGGTGACGCGCAGGCTGTGGTCGCTCATCTTGTGCATCCTTCCGTCCCTGCCCAGAGTCGCCGCGCTCGCGATTAAGCCTGCCGCGAGGAGCGGGCCGACCGTGCGCGACAAACTCGCCACCGCCTGCGTCGCCCCGAGCACGCCACCCTGATCGTTAGGCCCCACACTCTTCGAGGCCAGACCCGTCAGGACCGGAGTCGAAAGCGAGTTGCCGATGGCGAAGGTCGCGCCGACCGCGAGCAGCGTCAGCAGCCCCGTCTGCGGCCCCGTAAAGGGAATGGAGAAGAGACTCGCGGTGAAAAGAAGCGCCCCCGTCATCAACAGCGGCACCTCGCCGAAACGCTTGACGAGCCGCCCGATGAGCCCGCCCTGAATAATCGCCCCGATGACGCCGACGAAGACGAAGAGCCAGCCCGTGTCATGCGCGTCGTAGCCGAAGCGGTACATAGTAAAGAGCCCAAACGAGGTCGTCATAACGGAAAAGGCTATGACGAACAGAAAATAGATCAGGAGGATGAGGGCGAGCCTGGACTGCCTGAGCGCCTGTGCCAGTTGTGCCCAGCGCCCTCCGGCTTCAGCAGAGCGCGCCGGATGGTCTGGCGTCACCGTCTCGGGCAGGGCGAAGTAGAGCAGCACGGCGTTGGCGAAGGCTAATCCGGCGGCGAAAAGGAAGGGAACGTGCGTGCCCCAGCGGCTCAGGATTCCGCCGATGGCCGGCCCGAAGACGAAGCCGAGGCCGAAGGCCGCGCCGATCAGGCCCATCCCCTTGGCGCGATTCTCCGGCGTCGTCACGTCGGCGATGTAGGCTTGCGCCGTCGAGATGTTGCCGCCCGATATGCCGTCTATGATTCTTCCGGCGAAGAGCATCCAGAGAGTCGTAGCAAAACCTAGAATGAGAAAGCCTAGGCTCGTCCCCAGAAGGCTCAGGAGCAGGATGGGCCGGCGGCCGTACCTGTCAGAGAGCCCTCCCAGAATCGGCGTGAAGACCATCTGCATGATCGAGTAGGAGGCAAAGAGGAGCCCAACCATGCTCGGGCTGGCGTTAAACTTCGTGCCCTCCACGTAGAAGGGCAGCACCGGAATCACAATCCCGAACCCGATCAGGTCAATGAAGACCGTCACGAAGATGATGAGGAGCGGAGAACGTTTCATGATAAGGGATGAGGGATGAAGGATGAGGGATGAAAGGGGTTAAGTAAGAGCGTTCGATGAATTAATCATTCAATCGCGCTTTTACTTCACCCCTCATCCCTCATCCCTCATCCTTGCTTTTATCTCCAACGGCGCGAGCGGGCCAAGGATTCGTCGATGGAGGCGCGGCCGCCGCCTGAGACTAGGAGCGCGATGGCTGCGCCGAGCATCACGAGCGGGTAGCCGATTCGTGGCAGCGGCACCGGGCCGCCCTCGCCGCCGGTCAGCCCCCCGTAGATTGCCACGAGCATGATGGGCATGACGAGCAGCGCGCCGAGCCGCGTCAAGAGTCCGATGAGAATCAGGACGCCGCCGATCAATTCGAAGAGGGCGGCCGCGCCGAGCCAGAGCCAAGCGGGCCTGAGCCCCGTCGCCGCCCGCTCGTTCGCCATCCAGGCCGATAGCCCCGGACCTCCGCGCAAGCCGAAGACCTTCTCCGCGCCGTGCAGCGTAAACAACAGTCCCATGCTAAGACGCAGGGGCAGAGCAAACCACGTCGGCGTGGTGGCCGCCAATTTTCTAAACATAGCTGTGCCTTTTCACTTCGAGCCGTAAATGGTGAATCGTAAATAGTGAATGGTAAATGGTAAATGGTAAATAGACGAACCGTCTTTCTTTTTCCATTTACCATTTACCATTTACGATTTACTAACATTCTATCTGAGCCGCGCGGCGATGGCCTGTTTGGGCTGCGCGCCGACGATGCGGTCTATCAGAGCGCCGTCTTTGAAGATGAGCATGGTCGGGATGCTGCGGATATTGAACTGCGCGGCCGTGCGCGGGTTCTCGTCCACGTTGAGCTTGGTAATCAGGTAGCGGCCGTTGGCCTCCGCCGCCAACTCGTCCAGCACCGGCCCGACCATCCGGCACGGCCCGCACCACTCTGCCCAGCAATCCATCAGGACCGGGATGCCACGCACCCCCAACACTTCGCCGGCAAAGGTTGCGTCCGTGACGTTGCGCGCCTGGTTAAACTGCCCCGTGCCGGTCGCCGCGTCGAGCGCCGTGCCGCACCTCCCGCACACGGGCTGGCGCAGGGCCGCCGCGCTCCTGTCAACACGATTATTCGCCCCGCAATTCGAGCAAGTGACAACTGCCACGGTCCATGCCCTCCTTTATCATCAGTCATCTTACGAAAAGGGGGATTGAGAAGCCAGAAGCCAGCGGGCAGCAGAAAGGGCCGAAAATTGATTGCGGCTGTGCCACGCGCCTTTCGGCTCCTGACTTCCCGATTCCGAATCTAGTAAGATGATTAGCGGGAAGTCATCGCTAGATCAAACAGGCAAAGGTACTCTTGACATGCTTCATCGTCGCGCTCTCGCTCTTTGGCTCGCTCTCCTGCTCTTCCTGCTCGGCGCTTTGACGGCGACCGCGCAAGAGGCCACGGCCGCCGGGCCCCAACCTGAAATCAGCTTCACCGTCTCGATGTCAAAGCCGCACACGCACCTCCTGGAGGTCGAGATGCGCCTGCGTTCCACGCGGTTCCCGGCGCGACTGGATTTGGTCATGCCGGTCTGGGCTCCAGGCTCTTACCTGATCCGGGAGTTCGAGCGCCACGTGCAGGACTTCACCGCGGCAGATTCTCAAGGGCGCGGGCTCAACTGGCAGAAGGTCAACAAGAACACCTGGCGCATCGAGACCGATGGCGCGCGCGACCTGCTGGTCACCTACAAGGTCTACGCAAACGAGCTGTCCGTGCGGACCAATGATTTGAACGACCGCCACGCGCACTGGAACAACGTGGCGCTTTTGATGTACCCGGAAGGCCACTTGAGCGCGCCTTCCACCCTGCGCGTCGTCCCCTTCGGTGATTGGCAGGTGGCGACCGGGCTCCCGGCTGTGCCAGGCCAGGCGAACACTTTTCGCGCGGAGAACTTCGACGTGCTTTTCGATTCGCCCGTCGAGGTCGGCATCTTCAAGCTCCTCTCTTTCGAGGCGAGCGGCGTGACGCACCGCCTCCTGATTGACGGCGAGGGCAACTACGATCTGGAGCGGATTCGCCGCGACGTCCCGAAAATCGTTGAGACGCTGATCTCGATGATGGGGGACGTGCCCTACCGCGACTACCTCTTCATAATCCACGCCTACACCAGGGGCGACGGGGCGCTCGAACACGCCAACTCAGTCTCTTTCATCATGGAGCGCAACAGCTTTCGCGGCGCGCAATACTCCCTCTTTTTCCTCCCCGTCATGGCCCACGAGTTCTTCCACCTCTGGAACGTCAAGCGGATTCGCCCGGACGCGCTTGGCCCCTTCGATTACACGCGCGAGAACTACACGCGACTGCTCTGGGTGGCCGAAGGCATCACGGCATACTACGGCCTGCTCGCCACGCGGCGTGCGGGCCTGATTTCGGAGCAGGAGTTTCTGGACAAGCTCTCGTCCGAAATAGAAACCGTGCAGAGCCAGCCCGGGCGGTTTAAAATGAGCGTCGAGGAGGCTAGCTTCGACGCCTGGATCAAGTACTACAGGCGGGACGAGAACTCCATCAACTCGCAAATCTCTTACTACGACAAGGGGCAACTGCTCGGCCTGCTGCTCGACATGGAGATACGCAGGCGCTCCAACGGCGCGAAATCCCTGGACGACGTGATGCGCTTCCTCTACGCGGAGTTTTACAAGAAGAACCGCAACTACACGCCCGAAGATTTCCAAAAGGCCGCGGAGCGTATGGCTGGGGGAAGTCTGGAACAGTTTTTCGCGCGCTACGTGCGCGGGCGCGAGGAACTGGATTACAGCTCGGCCCTCAGTACGGTCGGGCTCCAACTGGGCGCTGGGGACCCTAAAGCGCCCGTAGTCGAGAGAATCAATTTCGGGGCCGACCTCATACAGGAGGGCGAGCGCCTGATGGTGAGCAGGGTGTACGAGGGAACGCCCGCCTACGATCAGGGCCTTAACGCAGGCGACCAGATAGTGGCCGTGGACGGGATGCGCGTCAATCAGCAGCTCTTTCAGATGCGGCTCACGGAAAAGCGGCCGGGCGATACCCTCAACCTGACCCTCTTTCGCGACGACGATTTGCGCTCATTCGCCATCAAGCTCGGCGGCCGCGTCGTCAGGGACTACCGCATTGTTCCGGTCAAGGAGAGGACGCCGGAGCAGGTGCGCCAGTACAAAGCCTGGGTAGATGCACGGTAGAGTTTGCAGAAAGCGCGCGCGTTTCTGCGCCGGCAGGGCTATTCCTATGAGCGATACATACCAGAACATAGAATTTGACATCGAAGACCGCGTGGGGCGCATACGCTTCAGTCGTCCGCCGCTCAACGTCTTCAACATCGCGATGATGCGCGAGCTGACGGACGCCGTTAACGAGTGCGCCACCCGGCGCGACATGGTGGCGATAGTGTTTGAGGCCGGGAAGAGTTCGCGCGCCTTCAGCGCGGGCGTCGCCGTCGAGGAGCACGTCGAGGAGACCATCTACCAGATGCTGGACTCCTTTCATGGAATCTTTCGCGCGCTGGAGCAGGCGGCCAAACCCGTGATCGCGGTCGTGGACGGCGCTGCGCTCGGCGGCGGATGCGAGCTGGTGGCCGGTTGCGACATAGTTATTGCGAGCGACCGCTCGCGCTTCGGCCAGCCGGAGATCAAGCTCGGCGTTTTCCCTCCCATTGCGGCCGTGCTTTTGCCGCGCATCATCGGCGACAAGCGAGCGCGCGAGCTGATTCTGACGGGCGAGATGATTGACGCGCACGAGGCGCTGCGGCTCGGCCTGGTCAACGCGGTCGTGCCCACCACGGGGCTGGGGCAAAAGACTGAGGAACTGCTCGTCCGCCTTCGTGAGCTCTCAGCGCCCGCGCTGGAGGCTGCGCGGCGGGCGATTGATCTGGGGCGCGGCTCCACCCTGGAAGAGGCACTGCGCCCGGTAGAGGATTTCTACCTGAACGAGTTGATGAAGAGCGAGGACGCGCACGAAGGCGTCAACGCCTTCATGCAAAAGCGCAAGGCCGTTTGGAAGAACAGGTGAAGGGGCAACGTCTAAGGCTCAGGCGCAAGGCCGCGAGCGGTTCATCGTTCACCGTTTGGCGTTCGTCGTTTATAATGAGTTTTCGATGAAGTACCGGCGCACTAATTTCCGGCAGTGGCTTTCGCGGGCATCGCTCGTCATTATCAGCGTGTTCCTGCTGGCTGGCTTCCCGGCGTCCTCCAATCTGGTTTTGGCCCAGGACGAGAGCCCCTGGAAGGGGGGCACCCCGCCGCCGAGCCAGCCGCACGAAACTCCTCCGGTTGACGAGACAAATATAGTCGAGCGGGCGATGGGGGCCGTCTGCCAGGAGCGCTCGCGCGACCCTTTGGGGAGCATGCCGATTGACGTGATGCAGGCGCGGCCTTCGATGCCCATTGCACACCCGGATGCCGTCGCCGGATTACGGCGCGCCGAGCGCCTCCTGCCGGCGGCGCGCGAACTCGTCGTCGCTTCGCTTCGCGACCTCTCCAACGAATACAACATAGAGGCCGTCAGAATCCGCGCGGCGACCTTGCGCGTGCAGGCCGTCAACCGAATCGAGCCGGACGTGGAATTGCGCGACAACGCCTCCGTGGTTCTGAGCGCCCCGCGCACCATCTACTTCGGCACAATCTTCCTAGCGGGCCTGCAATCCGACGAGGGAATGGTCAGCGTGCTCGCGCACGAATTGACGCACATAGCGGACGGGCGGGAGGATTCTCTGCACCCGCTGTTCAGGCTGGTCGGGCGGCGCGCCGCGAACTTGACCGGGATGCGAATCGCCGGGCGTCGCCCGGAAGAGCTGACGTGCGATCTGGTCGGCGCGATGGCTGCGCGCGCCTACATCGAGCGCACGCCTGGCAAGGAGGCTCTCGCGCGCAGGCTGGCACGCGCCATCGAGCACAACTGCGTCGAGGAGGATGGGACGGACGAGGCGCACCTTTCACCGCGCAACACCATGCGTGCCCTGCTCGTCCTTGACCCGACGATCGGAAGCGACATCATGAGCAACGGCCTCGTCCCCTTCAAAATCGCCGAGCCCTTGAGCCCGCCGCGCAAAGCGACCCCGCGTACTGCGCCGCGCCGCAAACGTGCGCCAGCGCGCCGCCCGGCGCGCGGTCGCCCGGCCAGTCGTGGCAAATGAATCGCGCCCAAAGGTTTTGCCGTAGATGCCAGCCGCCTGGCCAGCGTCGCCAAACCCTGGCTCGTTGACAACCGCTCTCGCGCCTTCCTATCATCAAACCCTTCTCATGAGCCGTCAGCCAGTCTCATTTTCCATTTCGCGATGCGTAAAAAGAAGCACCCTGGGGTCGCCGCGCATCTTCGTCTGCTTGGTAATTTTGCTCTTGACCGTGACCGCCTGTCGCAGAAGCAGCGAGAAAGAGGGCGTTCGCCCGAATAGCTTGCAGGATGTACAGGCCAGCCGCCTGGCCTACTCGTTCACGCCCGACACGGAAGACCCGCTCGCCGCCGTCGCCGCACGGGAGACCAACCTCAAATCCATCCAGGACGATTTCGACGCGCGGCGCAAGGACGACAGGCTCCTGCGCACCGTGACGTCGCCCGACGGGCAGCGCGCGCTCGCGCTCTACGACACGGGCGAAACACAGGAGGGCGAGTTTCGGATAGACATGTACAACGTCGAGGGGAGGTTCCTGCGTAACCTCACGCCCCCGGAACTCTCCGGCGCGTTCGCGCCGATGGTCAGTTGGTCGCCGGACGGCGGCAGCATAGCCTTCATCGGGCGCAAGAGTCTGGCCCCGCAGACGCCGCCCGAGATGATCCCGGACGTGGTCACGGAAGCGCCGGAGCCTGCGCCCACGGTCGCGCCAGCCTTCGAGCCCGTTCCAGTCTTCGATACCGAGCAGGTCTACGTCTGTGACCGAGACGGCTACAGTCTCAAGCCGTTGACGACGCGCAACGGCCTGATCTACTTCTACCTGGCCTGGGCACCGGACGCGCACGCGCTCGCTGCCCTCGCCTGCCGCGAGGACGAATGGGAAGCAAGGGAAGGGGAGAGCAAGCTGCCCGCCGGCCGGCCGCGCCTGATCGAAGTGGACGGGCGAGAGCGCCTGCTCGACGACGGATTGACGGAGGCCGGGCCCGCCTGGTCGCCGGACTCCTCGAAAGTCGCCGCGGGGTTTGAGGCGGATGTGAAAATCTATGACGCGACGGGAGAGGGGCCGACGCAGTGCTTAATCCCTTTGCG
>DATEMM010000276.1:0-2367 GCA_035275605.1 Pyrinomonadaceae bacterium | reverse complement strand
AGGTCGCGCAGGTCGCGACGGACCGTCTCGGCGAATTCCAGGTAGCTGGCATAAGTTTCCCAGGACGGGCGCGACTTGTATTGAAAGTCGAAGCCGTATTCGCGCGCGGCGTTGCGCGTGACGTTCGGCTTGAGAAAGATGTGCGTTTCGGGCTGTGCCAGGAAGCCGAAGACGGTCACCAGCGGCCACGTCAAAACGCGCGTCTGCCTGCGCGGCAGCGCGCCGACCACCTCGCACCAGCGCTCGAACCTGCGCTCGATACTTCCAGCGCCGTGCAGAAAGTCGTAGAGCCCTTCGGCAAACATGCGCGCGCCCTCAGGCGGTTTGACGGCGTCGCGCAGCGCCATCTTCTCGAACGAGAAGATCATGCTGTGGCGCGAGCGCTGCTCGACGCGCACGGCCCGCGCGGCCACTTCCGCGAATTCACGCGCGCGTAGCAGGCGGCGGAACTCTTCGCGCCCGAGCGTCTCCTCCCAGTGCTCGTGCGCCGCCCACTTGTAGTCGCGTTCCCAGTCCAGATAGGTTTCGTCCCGGAACCCGCCGGGGAAGAATCTTAAGAATTTACGGCGGCAGCGCAGGGCGCCCTCCGTGCTTTGGCCCAAGTCTTTTCCGCCCCCTGTGCGCTTACCGGCTGCTGTACTGGCAGACATTGTTTTGAACCTCCCTCGGGATCGTTAATCTTACTTTCAGGCAGGCCGCCATCGATCTGGCCTCCGCGCTTTTACGCTTCAAGGCTCTGCCGAAAACTCTGACCACGGTGATGGGCTGCCGCTGGCGGCCGACCCATCCGCGGATAATACCATTCGGGGGCACAGCTACAGTGCGAATCAGGGGGACAGAGCGTTATCCTACAAATTCCGAGCCCGCTCTGCTACTATACCGGCGCATTTCTTTCATCTCGCAAGAGGTTTCGTCGTAGTCGAAGGCGCGCGACCGAACTGCATCTTTCAGGAGAACAAACCGTAATGAAACACGAGTTGAGAACTGAGCGCGAGCTGTCGCTGGATTTCCTGCGAGTGTGCGAGGCTGCGGCCATTGCGGCGGCACGCACGATGGGCCAGGGAGACCGCAAGTACTCTGACCAGGTGGCGGTCGAGGCCATGCGTGAAGTGATGGACACCGTGCCGATGCGCGGGCGGATCGTCATCGGTGAGGGCGAGCGCGACGAGGCCCCCATGCTCTACATCGGCGAAGAGCTGGGCGGCGTGGGCGCGAGCGACGAGCTGCGCGCAGACTTCCCGGAAGTTGACATTGCGGTCGATCCCCTCGAAGGAACCAACCTCTGCGCGCTCGGGGCGAACAACGCCATCGCCGTGCTGGCCGCGGCGGAGCGCGGCGGTCTTCTCAATGCGCCGGACATCTACATGGACAAGATAGTCGTCGGTCCTTCCTGCCGCGGCTCCGTTGACATTGACGCGCCGGTCAAGGACAACCTCAAGAACATCGCGCGGCGGCTGGGGCGCGACGTAGACGATTTGACGGTCATCACGCTGGAGCGCTCGCGCCACAAGAAGCTGATTAACGACGTGCGCGAGGCGGGCGCGCGCATTCGCCTGATCTCGGACGGAGACCTCTCGGCGGGCATCTCGGCGGCCGTCGCCGGCACGAACATACACGCGTTGATGGGCATCGGCGGCGCGCCTGAGGGTGTGATTACGGCGGCGGCCATGAAATGTTTGAACGGCGAGATTCTGGCCCGGCTGGTCTTCGACCCCGAGCGCCTGGGCGTTGACAAGGACAAAGTCCCGGCGCGAGACGAAGTCCTGTCGCGCCTGAAAGAGATGGGCATCTCGGACCCTGACAAGGTCTACGACACGAACGACCTTGCGCCCGGCAAGCGAATCATCTTCGCCGCGACGGGCGTCACCGATGGGGCTCTCCTGCGCGGGGTGCGCTTCTTCGGCGCGGGCAAGCGCACGCACTCGCTCGTGATGACCACCGAGTCAAAGCACATCCGCTTCGTCGATACCGTCCACGTTGAAGGCGGGCCCGACGCGGTCATCAGATTTTAGAATGCGGATTGCGGATTGCGGATTTAAGAGAAAGCACACTGCTTTTATTTAATCCGCAATCCGCAATCCCAAATCCGCAATCGGCACTTCCGCAATATGTCGGCTTTTCTCGAACAACGTCCATCTCTGCGCCGTCCCGCGGTTGTGTGGGCGGTGACGGCGCTGCTGACTGTCGTGTTCGTCGGTTTGGTGGTGGTCGCGCCGCTCGCGCTCGCGCACGGCCACGGGTCCGCGGCTTTCGTCCTCTACGAGATGTTCGGCCGGGTCTGCCACCAAATGCCTGAGCGCACCTTTTACCTGGAAGGCCACCCGTTCGCTGTCTGCGCTCGCTGCACAGGCATCTACTTCGGCTTCG
>DATEMM010000275.1:0-4279 GCA_035275605.1 Pyrinomonadaceae bacterium | reverse complement strand
ACCGTAGATATTCAGTCATGAGTCTGGAGTCAAAAGCAATTCTTTCTTTTGACTCCAGACTCTAAGACTCCAGACTCCAGACTTAACTTATGCAACTGGCGCGCGTCATCGGGACGGTCGTCGCGACCGTGAAGAACGATTCTCTTGAAGGGCGGAAGCTCCTCGTCGTTCAGTCGCTCGACGCGAACCTGGAGCCGCAGGGGAAGCCGCTGGTGGCCCTGGACGCCATCGGGGCTGGCACAGGCGAACTGGTCTTCTGGTGCAGGGGCAAAGAGGCCAGCTTCCCCTTCAAGCGCGAGGACACGCCGACAGATTGCACCATCGTCGCCATCGTGGATTCGGAAGAGCACGTGACGAACCGGAAGGGGCGGGGCAGATGATTCTGGCGCGCGTCCTGGGAAACATCGTCGCGACGCAGAAAAACCTGCGTTACGCGGGCGGGCGCATCATGCTGTGCCAGCAGATCACGCCCGAGGGCGAAGAGATGGGACCGACCGTGCTCGCGCTTGATTCGGTGGACGCGGGCGAGGGCGACGTGGTGCTGATCGTGCAAGAGGGCTGGGGAGCTTCGACGGCGGCTACGAAGGAAGCGGGCGCGGCGATTGATTCGGCGATTGTCGGCGTCGTTGACAGGATCGACTTGCTCGGCGACGAGGCGAAGGAGAGGGCGCGATGAGCGCAGACCAGGATCAGGCGCGGCTGTTGGCCGAGCGCATCGCGCGTCGCGTGTCTGAGGGCGGCGGCCGTGAAGCAAGCGCGCCGCGCGCGGAGAACAAGCCGAACGTCAGCGAGGAACTCTCGGTCGTCCGCGCGAGCCTGGAAGAGCTACAGCAAAGACTCGCGCGCATCGAATCGCACGTCACGCGCAAAGGTGAGGACAATTCTCAGGCGGGTAGAGCCGAACGCGCTGGCCCTGAGCGCCAGACCGCAGGAGCGCCCTCGGTCGCTTCGCGCTCGCCGTGGCTGAGCGGCATGTACGTCCCGGCGGCAGCGCACCCGAGCCAGGAGCGATTCGCGGTCGAGGAGGCCGCCGTCTCCGAGCTGGTAGATTTTTTTGAGGGCGAGAAAAAGTGTGAGCTGGAGCCGGGCGGCAAGCCCTGCGACCACTGCGCGATGTGCAACACGCGCGGGTTCTAAATTGATGCTAACAGCTATCAGCTTCGCCTGAAGCGATGTTGAAGAGTAAAGAAGAGGGCGCAACCCAACTGAGTTGCGCCCTCTTTCATTTGTGCGCCCGTCTATTAATAACTCCGGTGCGCGTAGATTCTACTTGGCGCTGTTCTGATTGTTCCGCAGCGTGTTTGAGTCTATCTTCGGAACTTGAGTCGCGGTCGGGTCGGCCTTGAAGTAGGGCTCTTCCTTGAAGCCGTAAATCTTCGCGCCGATGACCGTGGGAAAGCTCCCGCGCGTCGTGTTGTAATCCTGCACCGCCGTGTTGTAGTCGGTGCGCGCCGTCGCGATCCGATTCTCCGTCCCGACCAGCTCGTCCTGCGCCTTCATGAAATTTTCGTTCGACTTCAACTGCGGATAGGCCTCTGTCAGGACGAGCAGCCGGCCGATGGTCCCGCCGAAACTATTGTTGGCGTCAATGACGGCCTGCTTCTGCTCGGGCGTCTTGTCGCCCGAAGACCCTTGCGGCTGCGCCTGGGAAGCATTCAAAAGCCGCGAGCGCGCATTGGCGATATTATTAAAGACCTCCTGCTCCTGCACGCCAGCCAGTTTCGCCGTCTCAATCAGATTCATAATCAGGTCCGCGCGGCGCTGGAGCTGGCTCTCGACGTTGGCCCATTTCCCCCTGACGTTCTGCTGCTTCGAGTTCAGCGTGTTGTAGCCGCATCCGGCACCTGCGACAGAAACCAGCACGACGAGCGCCAGCAGCAACATCCTTTTTCTATTCATCTCTCTTCTCCTTAAACTCGTTGAATCCTGAAACGGTGGCCCGGCAAGGTCTGTCTACCAATTCAAGACTTGTCCCCAAGCCTATCGACCGCCTCAATCACCCGCTCGATCTGCTCAAGATAGGCGGCGAAAAGATCGTTAGCCTCGACGTCGGTCAAAGATGTTTCCCCGGCGGCGCGCAGGTCGAAAATCTGCTCGAAAGGCTCGCCGTCGAGCTTGAGTAACTTCACAGTCTCGCGCACACAGTCCGGCTTGGCGACGGGCGGCTCCACCCCGTACAACATCAGCACGGGGCGAAACAGCGAGGCGAAGCTCGCGAGGCTGTCGGACATCAGCGCCGCCAGCTTTTCGACTGAGACGGAGGCCGGAATGTATAAGCGGCGAAGCTGAATCAGCTTGCTTCTGAGCTCGTACTCCGTCTGGTGGCGCAGGTTCACGTCCGAAAATTGCAGCGACTCGAAGGGGTCTACGCCGTAGAGAACCAGGCGCGCTTTCTCCATCTGCCGAAACTCAATCGGGAAGACGTCGGCCGCGTCGTTCAACTCGGCGACGGTGAAGTAGACGGGTAACGGGTGCCCCAGGCGCTGCCAGTTACGCATAGGGGCCTGTGCCAGCCGGAGGTCGCCGGGCGTAATCCGGTTGAGCGCGATGAGCAAATTGTAGTCCGAGCGCATCTCGACGTAGTCGCCCGCCGCCGCCGAGCCATAGAGCACGACTGACGCCAGATTGTCCCCGTGCGTCGAACGCAAATCATCCACCAGGTGACTGAGTGAACTCTGAACTATCTTATCCACTGTCGGTCTCCGCCAAAAGATAATGCCGATGAAACGAGTCGGCTAATTCTAATGCACCGCTCGTCGTTATGCCTAGCTCTACCAACTGCCGCCAGCGCCGCCTCCGCCCGCGTCGCCGCCTCCGCCGCTAAAGCCGCCCCAATCGCTGCCGCCTCCGCCACCGCCCCAGCCGCTTCCGCCGCCGAAGCCGCCGCCGCCCCAGCCGCTGGACCCCCATCCTCCCCTGCCGCTATTGAACAGGGAATTGAGCAGGAGCATATTGAGACATCCTCCCCCGCCGCAACCGCTGCGTCCCCCGCCCCCACGGCTCGAAAGGAAAAGAAAGACGACGACGATGATGATGATGATAATCATGTTCTTCGAAATCCCCAGGGTCGGGCGGCTGCCGCGACTGGTGGTCCCGACATCACGATCGCGGTAAGCCCGCCTCTGATCAATCCCTTCGACGCTAAACCCGCGCTTCGCGGCCAGCGTCGCAACGTAGGCTTCGACCGTGTCCGAGATGCCCTGATTGTAGTTCCCTTGCTTGAACTGCGGTACTAGACGCTCGCGTTGTATTTGACCGACCAATCCATCCGGCAGGTCCCCTTCTAGGTGGCGGCTCACCTGCGTGAAATACTTGCGGTCGTCAACGGCGACGACGAGCAGCAGCCCGCCTTTCTCGCTTGACCCGATTCCCCACCCGCGCATGATGGCCAGTGAGTAATCGAAGATGTCCTGTCCATTGGTCGTCTTGACCGTCACGACCCCCATCTCCGCGTTGGCCGTCGGATTCTCACTCAAGTTTTTGAGAATGTTATTGAGACGCTGCTCCGTCGCAGGGTCAATCACGTCGGCGTAGTCAACCACAGGGGTCGGCGGGTTTGGCTGCGGGACGGGCGATTGCGTCGTCTGCGCATGCAAGGACACGTTGCCTAAAAGAAGGCAAGAGAAGAGGAGGGCCGCAAGCCCGGCTAATCTGCATTTACGATTGTCCAATGATGCAATCATACCAACTCACGTTCGTGAGTCAAACGTCTGCCTGAAAGATAGAGAAATGTGGGAACCCGGTTATTCTTGTACGGGCTATGGCTCACAGGTCGATCAAGCGATGGAGGAGATAAAAGAGCGCGACGCCGACGAAGACGACGATGGAGACCAGGGGATTCTTCTCCTCTTTATGATTGACTTCGGGAATCAGATCGCTGGCGGCGACGTAGAGCGTCACCCCTGCGGAGAACGGCAGGGCGTAGGCGACGGCCGTGTTGATTCTAGTTCGCAGCACCGCGACGGTAATGACTCCCGCAATCGTCGCCGCCCCAATCGCCAGCGAAGCGATCTGGGCCTTGCGCGCAGAGCGGCCGGAGGCCAGCATGATTGAAGCGACGGTGAAGCCTTCGGGGACTTTGTGCAGGAGAATCGCGATGAAGACCAGGAGCCCGACTTTACTGCTGACTAAAAAGGCTGCGGCGATAGAAACCCCGTCGAAGAACGTGTGAATAAGGAGGCCGCCAATTGCCGTGTAGGCGGCTGAGGGGCGTATGACGTGTTCCGGGTGCGTCTCTTCGCCGAAGTGGAAGTGCGGGGCAATCGTGTGCTCGAAGAGC